>NZ_JBNNWE010000010.1:0-91063 GCF_050280905.1 Pseudomonas sp. NPDC086278 | reverse complement strand
AGCACGCACGGGTGACTCAGGTCCAGCGTGTTGCCGGTGCCGGAATCGTTGATGTAGAAGCGCTTGTCGTCGGGCATCAAGCGGTAGTACGAGGCCGTCAAACGTCGCGGAAACCGCCGGTATTATCAGCGCCAGGATGTGCTGATGATCCGGCAAATCCGCGCGCTTCTTTACGATCAAGGTTTCACCATCGGCGGCGCACGCTTGCGATTGTCCGGCGATGAAGCCAAAGACGACACCACTCAATACAAACAGATGATTCGGCAGATGATTGCCGAATTGGAGGATGTGCTGGTGGTTCTCAAGAAATAATTTCCTGCGTTTGAATACTTCCAGTTTTCAAACGCTTGCGATATATTCTTGGGCCTTCTTCGAGATGAAGAATGAGTTTCACGCCTAGTCGGGGCGTAGCGCAGTCCGGTAGCGCACTAGCATGGGGTGCTAGGGGTCGAGTGTTCGAATCACTCCGTCCCGACCATATTTCCTGAGTAAAATCAGACGTTTAAGCCGATCATCTAGATCGGCTTTTTTGTACCTGCGCAAAACCCGCGCAAAACTACCCGATGATTTCACTTATATTCAACTCCGGAATCGCCTCGGACCGGATGATTTCATCGTGGTCGCGCTAGTAGTTTGGTGACGAAACACCAGCGGATAACCGCCCATGCCAAGTCTCGAACGCTGCGCTTACGCGGCGCACCACCCTTGGCCTTGCTGTGATGACGGCAGTCAGGAGACGCGCAGATAATCGCACTGGTTGCCCGCCGGTTGCTTTCCGAGGGCACACCTCATAAACGTCGGCTACGTAGTGCGCTGTCGTAGAGTGGTTGGCGCGGTGCACGGCCAAGGCGATCGGGTTGTGGTTTACCGTGACATCCGGCTCCCGTGTACGCTCGGGCAATGCCGGTGCCGGTGCCGGTGCCGGTGCTGGCGCCACCGCCGCCGGCGAACAGGTCCACAACCAGTTCTTTTTCGAACGGCAGGCCCATGCTCGACTGGCCATGGATGACGTGGGGTAACTTCTGTTGTGCGGACATAGGGGATCCTCGCCGGCTGGCGTGCAAATAAATGGCTGTAGTAAATGGAGCTAGGCTTAGCTATTGGGTGTCCGATGAGGCAGGGCAAAATGGATACTTACATCGTTTCCACGGCTCGGAAGGACCACGACGGCAGGTATGTTGAGTTCGAGTGGGCGAAGTTGGACGGACATATGCGTGCCGTCGGGCATAGCCAAGTGGTCAGCTTTGATCAGGTCTGCGATGCACTCACTCGAGGCGACGAGGTTTTTGCCGTAGATAACCTCGGAGGAAATCGATCGAGGCTGTTTCTTGGGGTCGACACCTTTGGTGAGCGAATTATCGAGCTAGAAGCCAGCGTGTCCGAGCTTGAGCAAATTGGTGACCTCCCACGGTTTTAACCTCCAGACGCCTGCCTCGCCGGCTGGCGTGATTCGTTGAAGTGGAGTATTTGTGCTCGGTCCACCATGGAGCCGGAGGGAGAAGCGAAGTGAACGATTCAGCTATCAAGTACTTTCGTGTAGATGCGCCGCCCGCATGGGTTCAGTTTGATGCAACGAATTTGCAGGATGTCGTTTTGCTTGAGTCCAAAGGCGACGCACCCGGTAGCTACAGCGTTCGGTTTGAAACGATAAGAGCCCAGCGTCCTAATATCAGTGATCAACAATACGCTGACATTAAGCGCGGCATGACATATGAACAGGTGCTGGGTATCGTCAAGATTCCCGGTAAGGAGGCCGCCGGCGGCGGCAACGTGCAGATTTATACATGGGGGACGGAGGTGTACGTATATATGGTGGTGACCTTGGTGGATGGCAAGGTTCAATCCAAGTCACATTGACTCGGTTCAAGGTGTTGCATCGCCCACCGGCGGGATGCGCCGTTGTAGTACAGACTGGCCGCCTGTGCTGGTGGGTTTTGTCAGCAGCGCGTTGCGCCTGCTCTGTATCGTTTCCTTGTGATCAAGATCCTAAGTATTGGGATGGGGTCGAGCAACTTGAGGAACTCGACCCTGGAATCTTAAAACACAGAGAGTTAGCAAACTTGAAAGATGACATTGGTGATCTGATTTCTACAGAGCTCCTGATGCTAACGCGTTCGCACGTCTTTCTTCAGTCCAGCGTCGCGAGCTTCGTCGGCCGTAATTTCGCAGCGGAGTCTCTACGTATCTGAATGATATCTCAGACAGTAATAGTGTGAATGCCATTGCGACGGCGGTTGCAACTATCCGGGAAGATTCAGTTTCGAGTGCGGATATTCCAAAGCTTAAAGAGATTTCACGTGTGATTGCGAGTATGGGGAAGTGGGTGAGATAAATGGAATAAGATCTTGATCCTATATAAATTAGAACGCTTCGAAAAAGCCCGGAATTACCAGTGAGATTTTTTCCGGCAGAGCAAAGGAAGACTACAATTGCCGCGCTAGCAGCGACGAGCCCCATATAATATGGAGTGATGCTCATTTTTGAAAGTATCACCGGCATAGGTAGCGCAATAATAAAAACGACTTGCCAATGAAGCTTCTTGCCGTGGTTGAAAAATTTGCTTATCAAATCGTGTTTGTAGTGCCACGCAGCAGCAATCAACGATCCGTAGATCAGAGCATCACTTCTGATAAACCACAGTAGCTCTCCCCACGGGCGGATATGAAACGACTGATACAATGCGAAGCAAGCCATGAGAGCAATAACATATTTTCTACATTGTGCGAAAAAAAGAAGGATTGGCAATAATACATAAAATTGTTCTTCGAGTGAAAGGCTCCAGTAGTGCCAGATGGGAGTCGGCTTACTTGTTTCATGAGAGATCCAAATATATAAATTCTCTACGTTAAGAATTCCGAATAGCCAAGTTAACCTAACATCCTCCTGTGAGCCGAAAGTTCTAGAGACATTGAATGTTTCAGATATTAAAAGCGTGATTGTCGCCCAAAGCAGTGCGGCGGGCCATAATCTAAATAGTCTTCTAATCCAAAATTCGCCGGCGTATAAGGCGAAGGGCTCTTTGTGAGTAAGTGATGTCAGTAGAGATGATGTGATCAGGAAGCCTGAAATGCAAAAAAATAAGTCAACGCCACCGCCTAGCCAGAAATAGCCAATCCAGCTATCCCATGTTGGGTTTAAAAGTCCTAGATGTGCAATTATTGTTATGGTTATTGCGTATGCACGAATAACTTCAATATCTAAATTTTTTTTCATTTGTTTAATTCGTTTGATATTGGTTGAAATGTGGGTCGCGAAAATTTAGCTCGCGTTATACAGCATTTTTCACCACAAAATCCATTTCATGCTGCCCCGGTGTAAGCCCGCCAAGCACGGTCTTTTTCATTCCCGGAGAAAAGCACGCCCATCACCGCGCAGCAGTTGCTGCAGATCCTCCTGACTGCCGGCAACAAACCGATGTTTTTGCGTCTGCGCTGAATTTGGCCATGGACCGCGACCAGATCAACACGCGCCTTCGGATCGCGGCCTTCATTGCCCAGGCAGGGCTTGAGTCAGGCCAGTTCCGCTACGTGCCAGAGGCCGACGGGGAAGGGCAAAGGTACAAGGGGCGCGGCCTGATCCAGATCACAGGGCGCGACAACTATCTGGCTTGCAGCAAGGCCCTGTTCGGCGCCTACCACCATGGTGTGAGTGTCACAAACGCGACATGGCAGTCGGAATGGAAGGACCGCGACGCACGGGATGCCGAGGCCAAGGCCGCCAACGAGGCAACGGAGCGCACCCGAGAACAGGCCTACCAACTCTCAATCGACAAGGCGGTTCAAGATGGCCAACAGTTATTGATCGGGCGGCTGCTGCTGATGACTTCGCTCCACCAGGAACCACCGTGCGATGTCTTTAAAATCACAGGACGTTACACGCTGTATTTCATTTGAATTGGCCTGTAACTGCCGAACACGACTTATCTGGGTGAGGTAATCAATGCCGGCATACGCTCAATACCTGGATTGGCGCGCTTACGCCGATCGCTGGTCATACACCGAGCCTTACTGTCCCCAGCCGCTCAGATTGATTTTTACGCCGTCCGCGCGTGCTTCGAGAAGTAGCGCAAGCATAAGTGCCGCGCGCCAAGTGTAGCGATAACCCTTGACTTTGCCCGTGCTGCGCTCAACCACGTTATAGAGATACTTCTGTTTGCTAACGACCTGATAGCGAACAGGCTGAGTATCGGCAACAGTTTCCTTACATGAATAAAGTTCGGCGGTGCTCAGCGTTGCGCGCCGGGTAAATGCAGTAACGCAGTCAGCTCTTAATTGCATGGCGGGATGCATATTACTTTCTCTCTATCTCAGGAGTAGCGACTCTGTGGGGTTGCGCTCATGCGTATCTCGTGCGTAAAGGCAAACTACATCCGTGCCGGTTGCTGGCGAAATAAGGTGTTCACCTGAGATGTCTCGGTCGCCATTTGTTGTTGGCGAAAGATGGATGAAGAAAAAGATAAGCCGAAATTAAATCGTCAGTTCAGGTGTTCACCTGAGGGTCAGGTCACTGGCTGCCACTTACCATGAACTCACCGCACAACGAAACGGGCAGCAAGCCCGGACCGGCGGACTCATTCATTAAGCAAGCGATCGGAGATTCAACCATGCCCATGCCATGTTATGTGAGTATCGAAGGCCAGAACCAAGGCAAGATCGATGGTTCGAGCACCGTCGCCGGCCACGAAGGAATGATCCTCGTCCAAGCCGTTGAACACTTGGTCGACATTCCGAAGAATCCGCAAACCGGCTTGCCGGCAGGCAAGCGTGTACACCAGGGCATGACCCTGACCAAGGAAATCGACAAGTCTTCGCCCAAGCTGTTCCAGGCACTGACCTCGGGCGAACAACTGAAGACCGTGACCCTTGAGTTCTACCGCATCTCGCCAAAAGGCACAGAAGAGAAGTACTACACCATCGTCCTGTCCAACGCCGTGCTGGTCTCGACCCGTACCTGGGTGCCCAACGTGCTCGACCCTGAGTTCAAGCAAATGGGGCACATGGAAGACATCGGCCTGACCTACGAGAAGATTGTCTGGACCTGGGTGCCGGATGGTATCGAAGCCGAAGACTCGTGGCTCGCGCCAAAGGCTTAAGTCTGGCAGCCGGTGCATATGTCTAACGGCATATGCAAGACCGGACTCCACTTGGCGGTATTCCCGCCAGGTGCAGGGTAAGCCACTGCAAACCCCATTTATTGCGCTGCACGTCCGCGAAAAGACGGGCAGGGTGCCGCCACATTTAAGATGTCAGGAGTTGCATCATGATCAAGAAAGTTTCGATAGCAGCGGTATTGTTCACGTCTTTGTTGATGTATGGCTGTGCCAGTTATGCCGATCAGCCTTATGTCGATATTGGCGGGCGCCATGGCAATCTGCGCAATGCACAAGAACACATTTCCGCCGCGTGGCAGGCGATAAGCGCCGCACAGTCCGCCAACGACTCGCGACTCGGTGGCCACGCCGCTCGCGCCAAGGAGTTGCTGAGCGAGGCCAATGAAGAGCTGCGTATGGCGGCCGATGCTGCCAACAGAAATGAGCGCTGAGGCAGCGTGTCATTCCTGGCGACAATAGGCCTTCGGCGTGGTCCCGGTCATGCCGCGAAAGAAGGCGATGAATGCGCTGTCGCTGGTGAACCCCAGTTCCTGCGCCACCGTGGAGAGTCGTTCGTCGACGTTGAGCATTTCTACGGCGCGGATCAGTTTCCATTGCTGGCGCCACTCCTGGTAGGACATGCCGGTATCGCGACGCACCATTCTGGCGATGGTGCGCTCGCAGGCACCCACCTGCTGGGCCAGCTCGTGCAGTGCCGGAGGCAATCGTTCCAGGTGCTGACCGAGCATGGCCAGGCGACGATCAGAAGGTAACGGCAACAATAAGAACTCTTGCGCGGCATCACGTATTTCCGCGAGGCACAAGCTGATGATCTGATTCGCTTTGCCGGTTGACCAGTCAGTGGAAAAAGGCGCGAGGGAGATATGTATCAGCAACTCTCTAAGCAGTGGCGTGACCGCAAGTATTTTCGGAGTTGACGGTAAAGTGTCGACAAACGGCGCGCCGATGTACACCGATCGATAGTCGACAGCGCGACGGATTTTTGCGTGATGAACAATACCAGGAGGAATCCAGGCAATACGCGTCGGCGGAAGCATGCAAAGAAGTGCGGGGCGAGCCAATCGGATACGAACGCAGCCTTGGGAAGTAAAGAGAAGCTGCCCCATTAAATGGGAGTGTTCGCCGGAGTCATGATCTTCCAGGCGACATGAAACCCCGACGATAGGGTTGTTGTATGCCTCGGGAGCAAACTGGCTGAACGGGGCTATTTCTGCCATGAGGTGTGTCCTATTTCATATATTTTTTGTCAGTTGGTAGATGATAAGTTGAGCGCTGGCTAACTTACAATCGCCGCCGGACGGGGATCGCACACGATCAACCAAAGGTGTCTGGAGCCGGCACTAGCGAAGAATAAAACTGGTGCTGATTAGTTTTAATTTTGTATCCAATTTCAAAGAGTTGCGAATACGCGATCCTTCCGATTTTGACTAAGCGTGGCAGCAGTGGTGTCGTTTTTTGGATGAGGAAAGTCGCTTTTGTTGATTTTTTTATTGAAGATTACTTGTTCGTAAGTTGCTTTTGTTAATGCCCTCTATGGTGCGACTAACACTTGCTGAATTCACCTCGGGCCGCGTGTGAGATGTATGGAATGAGTGTTTTAGACGATACGCTGGGATCCGCGCCGATCAGTGAAGATCAACCGGCAGGTGCTAACCCGAGAGAGGGCGCAACCTACAGTGCCGCGCAGGAGCAAATCGACAAACTCACCAACATCAATGCCTCAAGTGGAGTCGACTGGACGCTACTGGCGGATCTGTGTTGCCGCGTGCTGCGGGAGGAGGGCAAAGACCTCAGCGCAGCAGTCTGGTTGCTGTGTGCCTGGACGTCCACGCGTGGCGGCGAAGGCTTGGCCAGCGGTATTCATGTTCTGCGCGAGGTGCTGGAAAATTATTGGAGCGAGCTGACCCCTGCGGTTTCCCGTCTCAGAGCGCGGCGCAACCAATGCGAGTGGCTGCTGGAATGGCTGGACGCAAAGTTGGGCAGCGCTTTTGAGCCGATCCCCGCCAGCCATCTGCAACGCCTGGTGGAAGACTGGGACGCCATCGACACCTTTTGGAAGGATCAGGACAGCGAGGGCCCGGGGTTTTTCCGGATGCGTCGACGGCTGCTGGACTTGCCTGTGCTGGCTGAGCTCGCGCCTGCTGTCGAGCCGGTTGCGCTGGCTGCCGAACCCGAAGCTGCGCCTGCTTCCGGTTCACAGCCCCAGCGTGCGGTAGCGCCAGTGGCACCGGCGATTGCGCCCGTGCTGCCGGCGGTCAGTGTGGAAAGTAATGACTCGGTCGAGAAGTCGATCGGGAGCGTTTTCAGCTCGTTGACGCCCGTCATCAATTTTTGTCTGGAACAGCAGGCAACGTTGCCGCTGTTGTACCGCCTGACCCGGCAAATGGCCTGGGTTACGGTCGAGCAGGCGCCACCCGCGCAAGCGAATGTCACCCGCCTGCCAGCACCACCGGAAAATCAGCTCGAAAGTTTTACACGCTTGCAGGCATCGGGTGACCCCTTGGACATCCTGCGATTTTGCGAGAGCCGGCTGGCGACCTATCCGTTCTGGCTGGACCTCAACCGGGCGAGTCACGGGGCGCTGACCAGATTGGGTGCGAGCGCTTCGGCCGCGGCCTCCTGTGTGGTCATGGAAACACGGCAACTGATTTGCCGGCTGCCGGTATTGGCAGAACTGAGCTTTGCCGACAGCCAGCCCTTTGCCGACGGCATCACCCGCAACTGGCTCGAGGAATTGCTCGGTTCGGACAGGGAAAGCACTGGCGGTCTGGACGCCATTGACCAGCTCATCGCCGAGGCGAAGCAGGCGGCCACGGAAGGACTTCTGGAGGATGCGCTGTCCACGCTGCAAAGTCGGGTTGAGCAGTCTGCCGCAGGTCGTGACCGGTTTCGCTTGCGCCGGGCGCAATGTGAATTGCTGCACCGTTTCGATCCAAGGGCGCAACTGACCGTTGCCCTCGATGTACTGCTAAAAGAAGCGCATGACGTGGGTCTGCAGCGATGGGAACCGGAGCTGGTTCGTCCGTTGCTGGAAATCGCTGTCGCAAGTGGCGAGGGCCGGGCTCGAAATGAATGGAGTGATCAACTGGCCGCGATGGATCTGCCGTCGCTGTGGAGGCTGTCGCGTGATACGACTTCCTGATCTCCTTTGATGTTGTTTGCTGGTCGCGTTGAGAGTTTCCAATCAATGTTTTTCCCATGGCCGCGAGTACGGGCCATTTAGCAGGAGTTACAACATGGCTACCGACGGTTCAGTTGCCCCGAAAGAGCGCGTCAATATTGTCTACAAGCCTTCGACTGGAGATGCTCAGGAGCAGGTCGAACTGCCGCTGAAGCAATTGGTCCTTGGCGATTTTACCTTGCGTGAAGATGACACCCCGGTTGAAGACATCAAGCCGATCCGCGTTGACAAAGACAACTTCAACGATGTGCTCAAAGGCCAAAACCTGAGCTTGCAACTGGCCGTGCCCAACCGACTGGCCGAGAACGCTCCGGCGGACGAACAACTACCAGTCAGCCTCAAGTTCCAGTCGATCCGCGATTTCGAACCAGACGCCATCGTGGAGCAGGTTCCCGAGCTGCAACAGCTGATCGCATTGCGCGACTCACTCAAGGCGCTGAAAGGTCCTCTGGGTAACCTTCCCGAATTTCGCAAGCAACTGCAGGCCCTGATGAACGATGCCGGTGCCCGTGAGCGCCTGCTCGGTGAACTTGGCGTTGAGGACAAGGAGTAATCTATGAGCGAAGAAAAAGACCAGGTCCAGGCAGCGCCCGGCCAGACTGTCGAAAGCGTTTCCTTGTTGGATCAACTGGTTGAGGCGACTCGGGTCAAGCCCGGCGATGAAGCCTACGCCGTAACCCGCCAAGGCCTCGAAGCCTTCGTTGCCGAGCTGTTGGAGCCGGCGCGTCAGTCCGAGAAGGTCAGTGCCGCGCTGATCGACGACATGATCGCTTCGCTTGACGCCAAGCTGTGTCGGCAGGTCGACGCCATCGTGCACAACGAAAACTTTCAGAAGCTGGAATCGTCCTGGCGCTCGCTGAAGTTCCTCGTGGATCGCACCGATTTCCGCGAAAACAACAAGCTGGAAATCCTCAACGTCTCCAAAGAAAAACTGTTGGAAGATTTCGAAGACGCTCCGGAGATTACCCGTTCGGGCCTGTACAAAGCGGTGTACACCGCGGAATTCGGGCAGTTCGGCGGGCAGCCTTTCGGCTCGATCATCGGTAACTACTCGTTCAATCCCGGTCAGCAGGACATCAAGTTGCTGCAATCGGTGGCTGCGATTTCAGCGATGTCGCACACCCCGTTCATCGCCGCCGCCGGGCCGCAGTTTTTCGGTGTGGACAGCTTCGCCGATCTGCCGAATCTGAAGGATTTGCAGGCCGTTTTCGAAGGCCCTCAGTTCACCAAGTGGAATGCCTTCCGCGAATCCGAAGATGCGCGTTTCGTAGGTCTGACGCTGCCGCATTTCCTCCTGCGTACGCCGTATGGCGAGGAAACCGTCCCAGCCAAATCGTTCCGCTACAACGAGAATGTCAGCGGCGGCAATAAAGACTTCCTGTGGGGCAATGCCGCGTTCGCATTCGCCAGTCGCCTGTCCGACAGCTTTGCTCAGTATCGCTGGTGCGCCAACGTTATCGGTCCGCAGGGCGGTGGTACGGTCAGTGATCTGCCGATCTACAACTACGAAGCGATGGGCGAAACGCAAACCAAGATCCCGACTGAAGTACTGATCTCGGAACGTCGCGAATTCGAGCTGGCCGAGCAGGGTTTCATTGCGCTGACCATGCGCAAAAACACTGACAACGCTGCCTTCTTCTCTGCCAACTCTTGCCAGAAACCGAAGTATTTCGGCAATGACAAGGAAGGCAAGGAAGCCGAGCTCAACTACAAGTTGGGTACGCAGCTGCCTTACATTTTTGTCGTGAGCCGTCTGGCGCATTACATCAAGGTGATTCAGCGCGAAAACATCGGCACCTGGAAAGAGCGCGGCGATCTTGAATCCGAACTCAACACCTGGATCCGCCAATACGTTGCCGACATGGACAACCCGGCCGCCGGTGTGCGCAGTCGTCGTCCGCTGCGACAGGCCGAAATCAGTGTCAACGATGTTGACGGCGATCCAGGCTGGTACCGCGTTGGCTTGAAGGTTCGCCCGCACTTCAAGTACATGGGCGCCTCCTTCACGCTGTCTCTGGTTGGCAAGCTCGACAAGAGCTGACAGACGAGGGTCCTGAATCATTGAAGCTGACACTTCAATGATTCAGGTCTTCACCCGAGGGCGATCACTCTGGTGTCCCCTTAACATGAACCTACTGCACACCAACCGTGCCGCGAGTCAGCGTTTTACGGTCGAAATTTGAAGTCATCTAGGGAGTTTCACGTTATGCCAATGCCATGCTATCTCAGTATCGAAGGCCAGAATCAGGGCAAAATCGAAGGTTCGAGCACTGTCGCCGGCCATGAGGGAATGATCCTCGTCCAGGCTGTCGAGCATCTGGTCGACATTCCGAAAAACCCGCAAACCGGCCTGCCTGCTGGCAAGCGTGTACACCAGGGCATGACCCTGACCAAGGAAATCGACAAGTCTTCGCCCAAGCTGTTCCAGGCGCTGACCTCGGGCGAGCAACTGAAGAGCGTGACCCTTGAGTTCTATCGCATCTCGCCAAAAGGCACCGAAGAGAAGTACTACACCATCGTCCTGACCAATGCGGTGCTCGTCTCCTCCCGTACCTGGGTGCCGAACGTGCTCAATCCTGAATTCAAGCAACTGGGCCACATGGAAGATATCGGTCTGACCTACGAGAAGATCGTCTGGACCTGGGTACCGGATGGTATCGAGGCCGAAGATTCCTGGCTGGCACCGAAAGCGTAAATCTGCACCGATATGGCCGCCCTGGTTCAGGGCGGCTTCAAGCGTTCGAACAAGCGAGAATCCGTTGAAAGAAAAAAGATTGCTGGAACGCATCGTCAGCCTGCAAGGCGAGGTCGGGCGCTCGCGTCTGACTCAGTCCGAAGCGCTGATCCAGTCGATCCGTGAGCACTTGCAACGCATCCTCAACACACGCCAAGGCAGCGTCCCTATCGACGCTGATTTCGGCGTTCCCGACTTTACCAATCTGGCCGGTTCGTTTGCGACCGGCGAGACAACGCAGATCATCGACAGCATGACGCGGATGATTGCGCGCTATGAGCCGCGATTGAAGTCACCGCGCATCCAGGTCGCTGAAGGCGCTCAGGAAGTGTTGTCATTGAGCTTTACGCTCGATGGCCTGGTATCGATTGACGACCGGGACATTCCCATTCACCTGGCGACCCGGGTTTCTTCCGATGGCCGCGTCTCACTGGCGATGCAATAACCCATGCTCAACAGCCATTACCAGAGTGAACTCAACCACCTTCGTCGCCTTGCAGACGAATTCGCCCGCAAGAATCCGGCTCTGGCGCCTTTGCTCGGCGTGGATTCAGCGAGCGATCCGGATGTTGAACGCCTGCTGGAAGGGGTCGCGTTTCTGACGGGGATGGTCCGCCAGCGACTTGATGACGAGTTTCCGGAATTCATCCAGGAACTCGCTCAACTGCTGTACCCCCATTACTTGCAGCCATTGCCGTGCATGACGCTGCTGCAGTTCGAACCGCGCTCAGCGCTGCAGGATTCGCAACTGATCGACGCTGGCTGTGAAGTCGCCTCCGTCCCGGTGGACGGCCAGCGTGTGAAATTCCGCTCGACCTTCGCCGTCAGGCTCGACCCGCTGCAAATGATGGATGCGCGCTGGGAAGGCGGCATCGCCCAAGAGCGCAGCCTGGTGCTGGATTTCGCCTTCACCACGGCGACTCCGGACAGTTGGAATGAGGACTCGTTGCGCTTCTATCTGGGCGATGGCCTGGCCGACGCCGGAAAGCTTCTGCGTCTGTTGCAGCTCAATCTGCGCGAGGTCCGCATCAGCGCGCCGGGCCAGCCAGTGACGATTCTGCCTTCGAAGTCGCTCAGGCCGACAGGTTTTGATCCTGACTCGGTGCTGCTGCCGTTCCCGAATAACGCGCATCCGGCTTATCGGTGCATACAGGAATACTTTGCCCTGCCGGAAAAGTTTCTGTTTGTCGAACTGTCAGGCCTTAAAAAGTGGCAACAGCGCGGCACGGGTGGCCGCTTCACGATCCGCTTCATGTTCGACAACTTGCCCGAGTGGACGCCTGGAGTGACTGCCAACAGCTTTTTGCTGGGCGTGTCGCCGGTGGTCAATCTGTTCGAGCAGGATGCGCATCCGTTGCGTATCGATCACAAACAACCGGACTACCGAATCCAGCCAGCCAATCACGGGCAGCGCCAGAATCTGCGTATCCACTCGGTACTGAGCGTCACCGGATATACCCCTGGCGGTGGCGAGAAGCGGCTGCAGCCATTCAATACCTTTTCGCAGCGCGACATGTACAACCTGCGAATTCGCGCGTCGAGCGTCGATGCCTTTGGCTTTGATCATTACCTGAGCCTGCCCTACAGCGAAGGACAGGCGCTGACAGACATGACTCTGTCCATCGATCTGCTGTGCACAAACGGGCAGTTGCCCGAGAGCCTGAGGCTCGGTGACCTGGATCAGCCAACCGACAATACGCCGGCGCGGGTCGCCTTCAAGAACATCCGCGGGATCACCGCCTGTCAGCCGCCGAAATTCGACGACAAGTTGCTCTGGCGCATGCTGTCGCACCTGAACGCCAACCACTTCCGGCTCGCGGATCGCGACTATCTGCGCGGCTTGCTTGCTCTCTACCTGCCCAGCCTGGGCGAAGGTGCAATGGACGCCAACCAGCGTCGTATCGATGCGATCGAGAAAGTCACCACGACCCAGGAGCGCCGCTTCATCCGCGGCCTTCCGATGGAAGGCACTCTGGTGCGCGTGGACTGCCGTGGCGATCACTTCCTGAGCCCTGGCAATTTTTATCTGTTTGGTTGCGTGCTCGATGAGTTTTTTGCCGGATGCACGGCGATCAACACGTTCACCGCTTTCACGCTTTTCGACACCGTCAATCACGAGACCTTGAAATGGCCAGCGAAGATCGGGCACCAGCGCCTGCTGTAGTCGACCCCTTGCTGGGGAACGGCCGCGACTACGCTTTTTTCCAGGCACTGCGGCTGTTGCGACTCAGGTTTCCCAGCGAGAAAGCCTTTGCCGAGAACGTTCGGATCCGGCCACGTCTCGGGTTGGGGTTTCCTCAGCGCGACATCGAAAACATCGTGCACGACGATGACGGTCGTTATCGCGTAGAGGCGAACTTCTTCGGCTTGTATGGCGTGACTTCGCCATTGCCGACGTTTTACACCGAAGAGCTGATCGACGAGCAACTGCAAGGACATTCCGCGGGACGCGATTTTCTCGACATCCTGCACGCATCGTTGTATCCGCTGCTGTTCCGCGCCTGGGAAAAGCACCGGGTCTGGATGGGTATTTGCGAGCGCCGGGACCTCACCGGCATGCGGCACCTGCAAGCGCTGATCGGTGTCTGCGATGCACCAGCCACAGAGCGACGCAATGCACTGGGCGTGCTCCGCTTCGCCGGTCTGTTCAACCAATACCCGCGCTCTGCGCTGGGCTTGCAGCAATTGGTGCGCGGCGTGCTGGAAGACGATCAGGTCGAGGTGATCCCCTGCGTGGAGACGCGACTGCGCATCGACCGTTCGGCGCGAACCTATCTGGGCGTGCAGTGCGGTGTGTTGGGAGAGGACAGCCTGTTGGGCCGCGAGGTCACGGACCGCAGCACCACGTTGGACATCCGCATTGGCCCGCTTGGCGCGTTGCGTTTTCATCTGCTATTGCCCGGGACCGCGCTGTTTCAGCGGATCGAGGGTCTGGTGAAACTGTATTTGCAAACACCCGTACGGTGCCGGCTGGTGACCCGGTTGGCTCCGGATGAACAGCGGTGCGCGACCCTGGGCAATGGCTGGCAACAGCTGGGCCTGGACACTTGGCTGGGCGAAGGCGCAGCGCAAGACGACGTTGTATTTAGCTTGAGCCATTGATACCGCCCGAAGAACGAAGAGAGGAAACGCTAATGATCCAGGTTGAACTCAAACCGCTGTTCGCGCGGCTCAATCCTTACAGCACCAAGACGCTGGAAAATGCCGCGGGCCTGACCCTGGCACGCAATCACTATGAGATTTCCATCGAGCACATGCTTCGCCAGATGCTCGACGATGTTAACGCTGACCTGGTGCGCATCCTGCAACACTTCGAGATCGATCCGTTGCGCCTGATGGCGCAGTTGGACGACGCCCTGGCGCAGCTGAAAAACGGCAACCCCGGGCGGCCGGTATTCGCCAGCCTTTTGACCGAGTGGATTCAGGATTCGTGGCTGATTGCCTCCTTGGTGCTCGGTGGTTCGAAGATCCGTGGCGGCGCGCTATTGCTGGCGCTGATCAGTCGCTTGGGCTACTACACCGCGGGCACCCGGTATGGCGATTCGTTGAAGGCCATCTCCAAGGAAAAACTGACAGCCGAGTTCAGTTCGATCATCGCGGGATCCAGCGAAGGTGCGACGGACACCCTGCAAGCTGGCAGCGCCCCGGCGACCGGCGGTGGTCTGGGTAAAGCCGCGCAAGCAGCGGAAGACAACATCTCGCGCTTTTGCGAAGACCTCACGGCGAAGGCGGTGGCAGGGCGCATCGACCCGATCTTCGGCCGAGACGATGAAATTCGTCAAATGATCGACATCCTCGCCCGTCGGCGCAAAAACAATCCCATCGCAGTGGGTGAACCTGGCGTCGGCAAGTCTGCCGTGGTCGAAGGGCTCGCCCTGGCGATCAGCCGTGGCGAAGTACCTGAGTTCCTGTTGGGCACCCGGTTGCTCAGCCTGGACCTCGGGCTTCTCGAGGCGGGGGCAAGCGTCAAGGGTGAGTTTGAAAACCGTCTGCGCGGTGTGATTGACGAGATCAAGGCGTCGACCACCCCGGTGATTCTGTTCATCGATGAAGCGCACATGCTGATCGGCGCTGGTGGTGCGGCTGGCGGATCGGATGCCGCCAACCTTCTCAAGCCCGCGCTGGCCCGCGGTGAACTGCGTACCATCGCCGCGACCACCTGGTCGGAATACAAGAAGTATTTCGAGAAAGACCCGGCGCTCGCCCGACGCTTCCAACTGGTCAAGCTCGACGAGCCTGATGTCAACACCGCTGTGTTGATCCTGCGGGGCTTGAAAGGCCATTACGAGAAAGTCCACGGCGTCAGCGTGCGTGACGACGCCATCGTCGCGGCAGCGCAATTGTCCGATCGCTACATCACCGGTCGCCTGCTGCCCGACAAGGCTGTGGACCTGTTGGACACCGCCAGTGCCCGGGTGCGCATCGGCCTGGGCATCAAGCCTGCGGAGCTGGAGCGCATGGAGCGACGCCTGGCGGGCCTGGCGCGCGAGTTCGACGCCCTGGAGCGTGACCGTGCCGAAGGTTTCCCGGTGGACGCCGAGCGTCTCGCCACGATTGAGAGCGAACAAGCCGATATCGAAAGCCAGCGTAGCCAACTGCATGAGCGTTGGGAGGCCGAGCGCACCGCGGCGTTGCGCGTGCTCGATGCGCGTAAGCAAATGGCATTGAAGGAGGAGGGTGAGGCCGTAGAGGGCGCCGAGCCGCTCGCGCCGTTGTCCGTGCGCCAGGCAGAACTGGACTCGGCGCGCGAAGCGCTGGCGCAGTTGCAGGGCGATGCGCCGTTGCTCTTCACCGAGGTCAACCCGGATGCGATCGCCAAGGTCGTCTCGGACTGGACCGGTGTGCCGCTGGGTAAAGTCCTGCGTGACGCAGCGAGCGGGGTGATGGCGCTGGCCGAGAACATCCGTACCCGCATCCGGGGTCAGGATCAGGCCGTGCATCAGGTCGCGGAAATTCTCAAGGCCGCACAGTCCGGGCTGCGTGATCCGCAGCAGCCGTTGGGCGTGTTCCTGCTGGTCGGTCCGTCAGGCGTGGGCAAAACCGAAACAGCGCTGACGGTGGCCGAGCACTTGTTTGGCGGGGAACAGGCCCTGACCGCGGTGAACATGAGTGAGTACCAGGAGAAGCACACGGTCAGTCGTCTGGTCGGCTCGCCGGCCGGTTACGTCGGCTACGGCGAAGGCGGGGTGCTGACCGAAGCGGTGCGCAGAAGGCCTTACTCGGTGGTGCTGCTGGATGAAGTCGAGAAGGCTCACCTGGACGTGGTGAACATTTTCTATCAGGTGTTCGACAAGGGCAGCCTGTCCGACGGCGAAGGGCGGCAGATCGACTTCACCAACACCGTGGTGTTCCTGACCAGCAACCTGGCCACCGACGAGATCCAGGCGTTGTGCGCCAATGGACGTCCGGATCCTGACGTGTTGGCCGAGAAGATTCGTCCGATTCTGTCGAAGCACTTCAAGCCGGCACTGTTGGCACGGATGACCATCGTCCCGTATTTCACGCTGCCGGCAGAACAGCTGGCGGGTATTGTGCGGCTGAAGCTGTCGAGGCTGAGCGAGCGTCTGATGGCCTCCTCGAAAGTCAGGCTGACTTTCGAGGAACAGGTCGCCGATGCCATTGCCGCGCGTTGCACCGAAGTCGAAAGCGGGGCGCGCAACATCGATTTCATCTTGCGCAAGAGCCTCACGCCGCGCCTCTCCGACGTGCTGCTGGGCGCCGTCGCCGATCAGCGTGTGCTGAGCGAATTGCGCGTCAGTGTCGATGCTGGCAATGACTGGATCATCGAGGCCGTCGAGGCCAATCAAATAAGGTCTACACCCGAGAGCGAGGCAGCAGGGCAAGCCCTAGAGTAGGGCTGCAGCTATCCCGGCGTCCCCTCGACCAATCGCTTGGGGGGCCGGGATCACTTGATGTGTTTTTTCTGTTTCGCGAAGAGGATTGACCGATGGCTTTGATCGACCAGCCGCTCTGTAGCTTCAGCAGCACGGCCTTGCCGATGGAACCGGTGTTGGTGCTGGAATGGCATGGCGAGGAAGCGGTTTCTCGTCTGTACCGGTTCGAGATACGTCTCGCGTCGAAAAACCCGTTGTTCGACGACGAAAGCCTGCTGGGCAACCCCGCGACACTGAGCCTGACCGATGCGGCAGGCTTGGCACATTCGTATCACGGCCTGGTCACCGAGGTCGAACAGCTGGACGGTGATGGCGAATACTTTTATTTCCGTGTGGTGCTGGAACCCCGCGTGGCGCGCTTGAAACAGTTCCGCTTTTCGGAAATCTGGCTCGACAAGAGTCTGCCGGACCTGATTCGTGACGTGTTGAGCGACACCGATCTGGTGCGTGAAGGTCCGGGAACCAGTGGTGCCGAGGCCGGTGATTACGACTTCGACATCCGCCTGGCCAGCGGCGACCTGGCGTTGAATGAATCCAGCTTCACCTGCCAGTTTGGCGAAACCAGCTTCGATTTTCTTTCCCGTCTGCTCGAGTACTACGGCGTTTATTACTTCTTCGAACAGCAGGGTGACCATGAAGCCCTGGTGTTCTGCGGGGATCGCCGCTTTCAAGCGCAGAGCGAGACCCTGCTCAGCTATCGACCGATCGACACCGCGCTGGATGTGGAGCAAGGCGTGCCATTCGCGCGCACTTTCAAGCGACGCCTGGCCAGCCAGCCGAAACAAATGGTGCTGCAGGATTTTTCCGCAACCAATGCCCAACTGACTTTGCAAACCATGGCCTCTGTGGCCAGCGCCAGCCTGCCGACGGATGCAAGTGCCGATGCGTTGGCGCAGGCCGACGGCTCGCCCGCGTTCTTTGGCGACATGGGCGTGTATGGCGAACACTTCGGTTCGATCGACGAAGGTCAGGCGCTGGCGACCTTGCGCGCTCAGGCGCTGGGCTGTCGTCACCGTGAATTCCATGGCGCCGGACGCGCAGCGAGCGTGCGTGCGGGGCAAGTCATACGCATGATCGGCCACCCGCGCATCAGCCTGAACGATGCCTACTACGTCATCGAGGTCCAGCACGACGGCAGCCAGCCGCTGCCAGGGCTGGGACAGGATCAGGCCGGCACCGCCGGCGACACCAACACGCGTTTTGTCGCATTGCCGGCGCAGGTTCAATACCGTCCGCTTATCAGCACGCCCAAGCCGAACGTACAGGGGCTGATGACTGCAATCATCGACGGCGATGACGACAGTGATCGTCCGCTGTTGAACGAAAATGGCTGCTACAAGGTCACGTTCCCGTTCGTGCGCAGCGACAAGCCCGATACTCGCGGTTCCGCCTGGTTGCGTCTGGCGACCATGTCCAGCGGTTCCAATCACGGCATGCATTTCCCGTTGCTCAAGGGCACGGAAGTCCTGGTGTCTTTTCTGGGAGGCGATCCGGATCGACCGATCATCACCGGCGCTGTTCCGAACTCCGAAAATCCGAATATGGTCAATTCCAGTAACGCGACTCACAGCGGCCTGGCGACCCCGGGCGGGCATTACCTGGCCATGGAAGACGATGCTCGCGGTCCTCTGATGACCATGGGTGCGCCGGGTGGCGATACGTCATTCACGATGGGTAACGGGCAGGTCACCGGGGCACATTTGCAGACGGCGGCGCACATGCAGCTGTCTTCTTCGTCGCTCTATCACGAGGTTCCGGGCATCTTCTCGAGCAAGGTGGGCTCGGGTGATCCGGACAGCTTTGTTCATTCAGACTCGAACTCTGGCGCCAACCCGCAAATGTTGGGCTCGCCGCTCAAACCACCTGCGCCTCCCGCGGACGATCCAGACGGGTCTGCTGCGCAACAAGCCGTCGATCAAGGGCAAAACTCTCGGATCACAGCACTGGAGCCCACGTGGAACTATGTCAATCAGAAGTGGAAGCTGCCTGGCAACACGAAGGCTGGCAACTGGGTGTCCAAGAATTTCAATCTGGGTGCAAAGATCGATTACAACCAGACCCGCACATTCAAGATCGATTTGGCCAGCGCTTTTCTTCAAGCATCTGCCAGTCTCGGGGCGGGCAAGTTGGAGCTCGGAGTGCAGGGGATTTCCTCGAGCGTAAAAATGTCGGGTCCCGCTTGGGATCTGAAGATCAACGCGAAGAACTATGGATACAGCAACTTCAAGAAAGACGTTTCGCCCGAGGAGTTGATCAAGACGTTGAGTCAACGTGTCGATACTGGTTTTGCGGATTTGAGGACCGAAATGCGCGCCATACAGACCGGTATTTATGATCTCAAAGCGACGGCGTCTTGCTCGCTCCAGGTGGGTGACGCGACGATTACGGTTCTTCCCGAAAGTGTCACGATCTACGCGCCCGAGCCGATTGTTCTCATGGGCGGCGCCATTGTCATGGGCGATCTGGTGGTAAACGGACAAGTCGTTGCGGCATCGGTGAGCGCAGATGCGACTGTCACCGCCCTGGGTGAAGTGAAGGGCGCTACTGTCAGCTGTGGAGTGCTGACGGCAACCGAGGCTAATTTGACCGAGCCCTATGTGCCTCCAATGCTCAATACATTGCTGATGGAAAGCATTGAGGTGGTTGCGGGGATCAAATCCCTCGAAATAGCAATGGACGGCGTCAAGGCTGGCCTCAAAGAGGTGAATGACGTGATTCAAGCGCCACTGGAAGAGTCGGGCCCGATGAGCGATGACTACATGGCCATGTTTGTCTAAGAGGTTTGATTTTGCGCATTCAGTCTGATGCTGCCAGCCTGGTGTTACTGGCCAGGAACAAGAAAGCCGACAGTCCCACGCTGGTGGTTACGGTCGGGTTGCTCTATGGCAACGACCACGCCATCGTCGAGATGGCCGTCGCACAGCCGTGGCTGCTGGAGCGATTCGGCGATGAGTCGCTCGATCGTGGGTTGAAGAAGACCCGGGGTGGTTTTGCGATACAGGGCAGCGCGTTCCCGCTGACGGATGGCCAGGCGATGGGCATGGCGGTTCGGGCCAATATGGGCCCGTGCAGCAAGACGCTGCATGTTCATCCGCCGCGCCGCTGGGAGAAAACTCTGGTCGGTTACCGGGCCGTGGTGACCGGTCCGCTGGAGCCTCTGCCGGTGACTGCGGCGAATGCGTTCGGCGGCAAGGGCTACGGCAGCAATCCGCAAGGCATGGGTCACGTTTGCGACGGTCAGGACTATGACGGCGTGCCGCTGCCCGCCATTGAAACGCAGACACAAGGCAGCACCGAGCCGGGCCGTGTATCCGATTGGGCAGGGCTCATGCCGCTGGCTACCCAATCGGATCTGCGTCGCCGCTACCTGGGCACGCTGGACGAGCAATGGAAGCGGCAGCGTGCGCCGTTTCTGCCGCTGGACACCGATCCTCGCTGGTTCGATGAAGTGGCTCAGGATCAGTGCATCGATAGCTACTGGCAGGGCACCGAGCAGTGGGCGGTTGCCGGTATGCACCCCCGGCAAGTCGAAGTCAGCGGTCGGTTGCCGGGTTTCCGGCCGCGCCTTTTCGTCGAACGCAAGGACCGCAGTGAGCGGCCCATTTCCGAAACCCCGCTGGATCTGGACACCGTGTGGCTGTTCCCCGATGCCGAGCGGGTACTGCTGCTGTACCGCGCTGAATTGCCCGTCATCGATCTCGACGCAGAAGACATCGCGGCGCTGGGCATCGGCTGCGAAACAGCGGCCGAAGGCGTTCGCTCACAAGATGAATGGGTCGCCCGTTTGTGGCCCAAACCGCCAGTAACACCGCAGCCCGTCCAGGCACCACCACCCCAGCCCGACCCGATGCCCGCCATGCTGGCAACGATGCAGGCGGCGCTGGACGCGCGTTACAAGGCTTTTGCCGAGACGCAAAAACAAGTCGTTGAGTCGGCCTCGGCGGTCGCTAGCCGTTTTGGCCAAAAGGTCGATGCCTCCCTTATCGAACGCCAGACGCCGGACCTTGCCGCAGCTGTCGCCGCGGCCGCCAAGGCAGGGCCCCGGCCCGCGTTCGATGCCGCTGCGCTGAGGGCCAACATCGAGCTGGAAATCGCCCAGGCAAAAGCGGCCGGGCAAGCTCACGCCGAGCGCACCGCGAAAACCCATGGGATCGATCTGCAGCAGGCCCAGGCGCGCAGTGACGCTGCCGTTCAATCGAAGTCGATCCCCTCTGTGACGGGGATGATCTCCAAACTTGACCTGCCCGCCGCACAAAAAGCGCAAGTGATGGCTCAGTTTAAGGCGGGTATGGCGCAGATTCAGGCCACCGAGTCCGCGGTCAGCAGCCGGGTTGGCAAGGTGTTGGCAACGCTGGCCGCCATGCAGCCGAAAATGCCTTCGGTGAAGTTATCGGCGCCTTCGATTGGCTGGACACGGCCGTTGCTCGAAGAGCGCCACGCCGCTGGCGACGCGTTGAGCAATGAACGCTTCGTCGATCTGGACCTGTCCGGCATCGACCTCACCGGCGGCGTCATGCAGAAATGCGTGTTCGAACGTTGCAACTTGGCGCATGCGCGTTTGACCGATTCAGTGCTGAGCGAATGCCGCTTCCACGACTGCGACCTGAGCGCCGCCGACCTGCAAAAAGCCGCGTTGAACAAGGCATTCGTCCAGCGTTGCCGCCTTGATGGAGTCAACGCCAAAGCCGCCGATCTGAGCAATATCCAGATGTTGGAAAGCCACTGCGCCGGCGCGGACTTTTCCGGGGCGCAAATGACCAAGGCCCATTTCGTTGATTGCGACTTTTCCAAGGCGATATTCAGTGGCGCGCAAATGCCACTCGCAGTGTTGCAGCGCTGTGAACTGAATCACGTCGACATGAGCCATGCACGGCTGGCCAAATCGCAGTTCGACGCCTGCACATTGAATGACGCTCGCCTGCCTGCCGCGCAGTTGCCAGGGGCGTCTTGGTCGAGAGTTGAAGGTGAGGGCGTTGATCTGACTGGCTGCACGCTTTGCGATTGGCGCCTGGATCAGGATTGCCGCCTGCCGGGTGCCCGCCTCGACGGCGCCGATCTGAGCAACGCCAGCTTGCAAGGTGCAGTACTGACCGGCGCCAGCCTGCGCAATGCCACTCTGGACAGGGCATTGGTCAGTCGTTGCGACCTCAGTGAATCTGACGGTTACCGGCTGACCGCAGTGGGTACCGATTTCACCGGCAGCAACCTCAGTCGGGCGAAATGGCCGGGCGCCAACCTGATGGAATCGCGCCTGCGCAAGGTGTGCCTGGAGCAGACCGACCTACGTGCCAGCAATCTGTTCAGCGCCAGTACCGAAGGGGTTACGGGGCGCGGGACGGTGCTGACGGACACCTTGCTGAACCGTTGCCGTCTGCAGGAGGACCTGGCCCGTGTCTGATCTCATTTCTGCCGAACAACTGCGCAGCCTTATTGCCAAGAGGCAACCGCTGCGCGATCTGCTGCTGAGTGGCGGCGATTATCGCGGCATCGACCTGAGCCACTGCCGCTTCGAACGCGTGGACGCCAGGGGCGCGTGTTTCGATGATGCGCGGCTTGGCAACACGGTGTGGGACGCTTGCCGGCTGGAGGGCGCCAGCTTCGCCCGGGCGTCGGCCATCGGCATGAAGCTCAGCGACTGCGCGCTGGACCGGACGAGCTTCGTCGGCAGCCAATTCAATTCCGGGCATTGGCTGCGCTGTGCGGGCGATACGCTGGACTTCACGGGCGCGCGCATCCAGGCCGTGTCGATGGTGCAAACCCGGCTTCGCGCGCCCCGGCTGGCCAACGCCACGCTCGCGCAATGCCAGTGGAGCGACTGCTCGCTGGAGGACCTGGATGGATCGAGTGCTCACTGGCAAGAGATGCGGCTCACCGGTTGTCAGTTGGCCAGCGCGCGTTTGTTGCGCGCCACGCTGGAGCAGTGCGCGTTCGACGAGTCGACGCTGACCGACGCCGATTTCAGCGGTGCCACCGCGATTTCGATTTCTCTCTATCGCTGCAAGGCCCAGCGCCTGAACTGCACCGACGCTCGACTGGACAAGGGGATCTTCAGCGAGGCGCTACTGAGCGACGCCCAATTCAGTGGCGCGCGGTTGGAAATGGCCAACTTCAGCGGCGCGGATCTTTCCCGTGCGCGCTTCAACGGCGCGGTCCTTGAATACGCGCTGCTGCGCAAAACCAATGCCGGCCAGGCGACGTTCAACAGCGCCCGTTTGCTGGGCGCCGATTTTCACGCCGCGCAGCTCGAGGGCTGCGACTGGAGTAACGCCAATCATGACCAGATCCGGCCCCAGGACGAAGACCGTCTTGCGGCCGAACGCTGGCAAGCGACGGTATAGGAGCAACGACATGAATGAAGCCTTGCAAGTGCTCGACAGTGCGGCCCTGCTTCGACACGTACGAATCAACGCGGTGGACGGCGATCGTTTTGGCGTGGTCAGCGCCGAGGGTTATCGCTACTGGTTACGGCCCGCGCTGGGTTGCCTGCTGCAACCGGCAGTGGGCGATACGGTGCTGGTTTCGCTGACGGGGCAGGAGGGATACATCCTCAGCGTGCTGGAACGCAGCCAGCCACAAGCCGCGCAGATATCTGTGCCGGGTGACCTGCGCCTGAGTCTGGCTCAGGGCGCCTTGAGCCTGGAAACCCGTGATGGCCTGACGCTTGATGCCGGTACGATCCTTGCTGTCCAATCGCGGCGCACCGTGGCGCATCTGGGCGACGCACAGATCGGCGTCGACACCTTGGGCGTGATCGGCGAGAAGGTCGAAAGTCACTGGGTCGAGCGCCACGAGAGCGCGGTGTACCACAGCGAACAGGCGGTGAGGCACAATGCCGAGTACGGCGACGCGCGACGGGTAGTCGAAGGGCACGAAACCCTGAGCGCCCGTTCGGTGCATCAGTACGTGGAAAAAGACTGGAGTCTGCAGGGCGAGACCCTGGATCTGTTCGCTGAGGTCACCGTGGCGGTGCGCAGCGATCGCATCAAACTGGGTTAAGGGGAAGGATTATGTTCATGCTCACCAATGGCGGCGCGATGGCCACCTCCACCGTTCCGGATATCTGCCAGACGCCGTCGCCGGCCGGCCCGATTCCAATGCCCTATCCGAACATCGCTGAAACCAGCATGGCCGATCCCGGGGGACTGGTCCCGCAGGTCATAGTCGCGGGTATGCCGGCCATGAACCTGATGAGCAAAGTTACGCTCAGTAACGGCGATCAGGCCGGTGCTACCGGTGGTGTCGTCAGCGCCAAGATCATGGGCGAGATGGCGTTCGCCATGGGCAGTGTGATGGTGATGGTCGGCGGCAAGCCCGCCGTGCGGCTCACCTCGCTGACTACCCATAACGGCTCGCCCGAGAACACTATCGGCATGGTCTGCGCGCCTTGCCAGACCGTGGTGATGGTACTCGAATGAACACACGATTCCTTGCGTTGCTGGTGCTCGTCGCTTTCCTGGCGGGCTGTTCCAGCCAGGAACCGACGCCGCAACAGACTGCGTTGACCAACATGAAGTGGAGCTATGCGGAGAATGCTGTGCAGTTGAACCTCACTGCCAGCAATGACCTCAACCAATATGATGGTCAGGCGCATAACCTGTTGGTCGTGGTGGTTCAATTCGATCAGCCCAATGCGTTCGCCAACTACACCGGCAGTTCTCAGCAGTTGAGTACGTTGCTGCTCTCGGACAGCGCGCCACCGGGGCTGATCGGTCTGACTCGGCTGTTCGTTGAGCCGGGTGAGAGCAAGACCATCAACATCCCGCGGCTTGAAGGCGCGAAAATGGTCGGCGTTGCCGCCGGCTACGCACACCTCGATCCTGCTCGTAGCGCCAAGCTGTACCAGATTGGCGTTGACGTCACCTCGACCGGTTTTTTCAGCAAGACCTGGACGGCCCAGCCTCAGCCGATAGCGATTGATCTGTTATTGGGTGCCGATGCCCTGCTGCGAGGCAAGGACAGCAAACTGTCCATTCCTGCGCCCACCCAACCCAAGGCAGGCGAGTTGAACCTGCCCGGAGCGCAACCGTGAAATCGTGCTGCGTTGCGGCCCGTTTCCGCGCTCCTTTTATCCGTCCCTTTTTTCGATGGCGTGCTTTATGAACATCAACCAACCGCTGTATTGGCATCAAGGGTTGTTTCTGCAGCCACAGCATTTTCAGCTCAATGACGCGTGCATCGAGAACCGGCTGGCCCGCACCACCGAACTCATCCAGCCGTACCCGTGGGGCTTGATTTCATTGAAGGTAAACGAGTCGGCCCTGACGGCGCGGCAATGCCTGCTCGATCAGGTGTCCGTGAGGTTCCCGGAGGGCACGCTGGCCGAGTTTCCAGGTAACGCAGTCGTGGAGTCGCGCAACCTCAATCCGGGCGAATTCTCCGGCGGAGCGCGCACACTTTACGTCGGCCTGCGCCGCATGTTGCCGGGTGACGCCAACGCACAGGTTTTCGAATCGCTTTCAGAAGGCACCACCGCTCAGGCGCGATTCGCCGTCGCTGCCGATCCCGACGTGGTAGCCGATCGCTTCGGTGACTCGGCCGAAGCCAGGGTTCGAGGCATGTCATACATCCTGCGTCTGTTCTGGGATGACGAGCTCGAACACCTGAGCACGTATGAGCTGCTTCCTGTTGCGCGTTTCGAGCAGGATGGCGATCGCATTCGCTTGGTGACGCGTTATGTCCCGCCCTGCGTCAACCTGGCCGCTTCGCCAATGCTGATGCAAACGTTGCGCGAGATTCGCGACGAATTGGTCGGACGAGCACGGCAACTCGCCGTCTTCAAGCAACCCGGCCAGGGCCACCGCGGGGATCTGGACGCGACCCAAGTCAACTATCTGATGGCGCTGGCCGTCCTCAATCGTAATGGCCCGTTGCTGACGCACCTTCTGGAGACGCCTCAGGTATCGCCATGGCAGCTGTATGGCGTACTTCGCCAGTTGATCGGTGAACTCAGTCTGTTTTCCGACCGCTGCGACATGCTGGGGGAAACCCCTGACGGCCGCTCACTGGTCTTGGCTTATCGTCACGAAGAGGCCGGTGCAAGCGTGGCCGGCATGGCGGTGCTGATCGGCCAGCAGCTCAATGAAATCAGCGTGGGCTCCGAGCTGTTGGTGCGCCTGACCCGGGCGGACGGGTTATTTCGCGCTGCGCTGCCTGAAGGATTTTTCGGGCCGCGTCATCGTTATTACCTTATCGCGCGCAGTGAGTGCGACCCGGTCTGGCTTTCCGAAAGCCTGCCACGGGACGGCAAGCTGGGTGCGCCTGCTGTCATGCATGACCTGATCAGTCGGGCGCTTCCGGGGGTCGAGCTGATTTATCTTCAGGTTCCGCCCCAAGGGCTGCCGAGGCTTGCGAACGCGCTGTATTTCCGCCTCGAAACGCTCAGCGACGGTTGGGAAAACTTGCAGCAGGATCGTGAGGCGGCGCTGTTTCTGCCACAGATTCCTGATGACCTGTTGATTGAACTGGTGGTGGTACGCGCATGACTCCAACACGTCTCGCTGATTGCTGGATGCCGGTATTCGACGCGGCCAAGCACGGATTCGCTGACACCACACAGACCCACGCGTCGTTGTCCACGGCACTGATGGGGCTTGTGGACGGTGCTGTTGCGCGCGCCCGAAACTTTCAATTTGCCGAAGCTGAAATCCGTGAGGCGCAATTCGCCGTGGTCGCATGGATCGATGAAACGGCCATGTCCGGGCAATGGGCGGGCGCGATGCAATGGCGCACGGCATTACTGCAAAACCATTACTTTTCAACCAGCCGCGCGGGCGTCGAGTTCTTTCAGCGGCTGGAAGCATTGCCAGAATCGGCGGTGGGCGCGCGTGAGGTCTATGGCCTGGCGCTGCTGGCCGGGTTTCAAGGACGTTTTGCGACCAGGCCGGTAGGCGAGCTTTCGCTCTACCGGCAAAAGTGCATTGAGCGCATCGCGCTGGATAACAGAATGACCGGGCTGGATTCGACCACGCCGTTGTTTACCCAACCCACCGAAATTGTTCCGCGCGCCGCTAAAACCATTCGCCGGGGGTTGCCTGGCGTGGCCCTCGTCATGCTGATCGGTATTCCTCTGGTCATCCTCTGCGTGCTCTACGTCACGTTTGACCAGTCGCTGTCGCAGCAAGTCAATCAGCTGCTGGAGGTCCGTTGATGCGCAAGGCATGGACCGTGTTGTTGTGGATCGCGACGCTGGTGACCCTGGCGTTGTTGTGCTGGGGTGTGACGCTATACCGGGGCTGGCCGTTCTGGTACGCCGTGGCGGGATTCTTCGCGATTGTGACGGGCTCGCTGCTGCTGCGTTGGGTTTATCGCCGCTGGTATGCCTGGCGTCTGCGGGCGCGGATGCAGCGCGAATTGCCCAAACACCGTGAAGAGGCTCCGGTCATCGATGAGGCATGGACGGCGGGCATTCGTCTCTTGCGCAAGTCGCGATTGGGCAAGCTGGGCTCACCGCTGTATGTGTTGCCCTGGTTTGTGATGCTGGGCGAGCAAAGCAGCGGCAAGAGTACGTTGATGGCGCGCTGCGGCCTGACCTCTGCATTTCGCACGATCAGCCCGCGTAGCCGGATGGCGCCGACCGACTCACTGGACTGGTGGTTCCTGGATCGCGGCGTGGTGATCGATCCCTCCGGCCGCTTGACCACCGCCCAGGGGGATGTCGAGTGGCGGCGATTGCTGTACTGGCTGTTGCGCTCCCGACGCCGCGAGCCGTTGAACGGCGTGATGCTTGTCATCAATGTTGAAAAACTGCTCCAGGATTCCGTCGAAAGCCTTGCAGAGCAGGGGCAGCGCCTGCGCAGCCGGATCGATGACCTGGTCAAGGTGTTCGGGGCCCGGCTACCGGTTTATTTCATTCTCACCGCGGCCGAGACGCTGCCGGGCTTCAGCGCCTGGGCGTCGGCGTTGAGTGACGAGCAACGCGAACAGCCTTTCGGTCTGTTGTCGCGCGCCAGAAATACCGGCGCCGAGGGCTTTCTTGACGACGTTTTCACAGGGATCGGCCAGCGTCTGTTCGAACTGCGCTTCACCCTGGGGCAGCAAGTGGGCACCGACGATGCGGCATTCAGCTTGCCCGAGCGAATCGCTGAATTGCGGCCGCGACTGGCAGCCATGCTGATGCCGGCGTTTGACGCCAACCCCTACAGTGAGCCGCCTCTGCTGTGCGGATTGTTCCTGACCGGTGAGACGCAGACCGCAGGCGTGCGCACGGGATGGTTCAGCCACGATCTGTTTGATCAACTTCTGCCTGAGCAACGTCACGCCTACGAGCCGCTGGACAATTGGAGTCGTTGGCGACGGCTTGCGGGACATCTGGCGGTCATTCTCTGGTTGGGCCTTTGCCTCGCGGCGGGGGCTCTTCTCGTTTACGCCGATCGGCACACCCAGCGGGTATTGACCGAGGCGCTCAAAGAGCCGCCTGCCGCCGAGGACTTTGCCGGTGGCCTGGACAGCGACCTGGACGCCTTGCGGCGTTTTCGGCAATCCCTGGAAAGCTTTTCGGCGAACGAGCAGGGCGGTTATCGCGAGTATCTGCCGTTTGCCCGGCACATCGATGACGTGCAGGCGCACTACCGCAGTGACTACGTTCGCTTGTTCAACAGTGAGGTTCGCACGCCGGTATTCGATGGGGTGGTTTCGCAAAACCTGGCGAGTGCGCTCAGTGGTGACGATCCACGCCTGATCGCGGCCTACGCTGCACTTCTGGTCCGGCGCATCAACCTGCTCGACGCGCGATTGAACGACAAGCCGATGGATGATCTGCCGTTGCCGGGCAGTGAACTCAGCGTGCTGTATGAGAAATACGGTCCATCCCTGTCCATCAGCGCTGCGCAAATGGCGACCATCGGCACCAGCTACCGCGCTTACCTCGCCTGGCAGACGGACCTCGCTCAACTGATCAACCAGCGACAAACGCTGCTGGTCCAGCTCGACAGCATGGGGCTTGAACAACGGTCGCAGGAATGGTTGACCGCCTGGGCGGAACAGCAGGGCAACCTGCCGCCGGTGCGATTGAGCGAGTACTGGGTGGATCCTGATCACCCCGATGTGATGATTTCGGGGGCTTACACCATCCAGGGTTCCGAGGCGATTCTGGCCTTCATGGATGAACTGGGACGAGCCAGCCGCGACCAGGCGTTATGGTCAACCCAGCGCGATCGTTTCCTGGCCAAGTACCGTAGTGACACGCAGGATGCCTGGTATCAGTTCATCCAGCGTTTTGTGTTGAGTGCACAAACCCGTCTGGGCAGCCGCGCCGAATGGCAGGAAACCCTCAATGTGGTTGGCACAGACAACGATCCGTTTCTCAGGCTGTTGCATCGCAGCGCCGAACGGCTTGCCAAGATTCCTGTCGATCAGCGCGAGCCGTGGGCGGAGCGTGCAGTAGAGATTGATCGTCTGATAAAGCTCGCCAGTAACGAAGACGTGCATACCGAAGGCGGCGCGCTGTCCAGTCTGAAAGTCACCAACGCCATGGGCGGCGATGTACTCAAGCGGATCACCAATGGCGCATCGGTTTCCAATGGCATCACGCAGATGCAGGACGAATTGAGCCGGGCACATGCGTTTGCACAATTTCAACAGGTGACCAAAGGCGTCGTTTCCGACCTGCAGAAAAGCGATGCCCAGGCCTTTCAAGTGGCCCTCGATACATGGGGGTTCGGCAGCGATCCGGCGGTCAAGCAGTCTGCGCTGTGGTCGGCGCGGGATCTGCGCGACAACCTGGTCAAGTCCATGAAGGGCAGCGACGCGCGGGAGGACGTCATCTGGGCGCTGGCAACGGGGGCCGTGGATTTCAGCGTCAACTATGCGGCTGAGGTCGCGGCTTGCCAGTTGCAAAGGGACTGGAGTGGGCAGCTGTTGAGCGCGGTGCAGGGGGTTCAGGATCCGCAGGTGCTCAATGACTTGCTGTATGGCGAGAAAGGCCAGTTACCCGCCTTTTTGAATGGCTCGGTGAAAACCTTCATTCAGCGCGACAGTCAGCGCTTTTCGGGCCGCGAGGCGTTGGGCGTCGAGGTGCCTCTGACGGGGGCGTTCTACGGCTACATCAGTCGTATGCAGCATGCGCAGAACGATCTGGCCGGCGCGCGCAGACAGAGTCAGGCCCAGCAAGCGACCGAACTGCAGAGCAAGCAGGCACTGACGATCGAGCAGAAAACCTTGCAGGCCAGCCAGGCGGACCTGCAGCAGAAAATGACGAAGTTGATGGCAACGGCTGCGGTCGTCGACCTCACGGCCACGCCTTCACAAGTCAATCTCAGCGCTCGCCAGTTGCCCCGGCAGACCCGTCTTACCCTGCAATGCAACGGACGATCTACGGTGCTGGACAATTACAACTTCCCTACCAGCGCCACGTTTGCCTGGGCGCCGGGATCCTGTGCCGATGTCACGCTCGAGGTCTCCTTCGCCGATTTCAAACTGGTCAGGCACTGGACAGGCGATCACGGATTCGTTGATTTCCTGCGTATGTTCAAAGGCGGGCAGCACGCTTTCACGCCGGATGACTTCCCCGGCCAGAGAGATTTGATGGGCAGCGAAAACCTGCAGTCGATTCTGCTGACCTATCGTCAGCAGGGCGAACAGGCGCTGATGGCCAACTACAGCGCCGTTGACCAGCTTCAGGGCCAACTGACCACCATCACCGACCGTCTCAAGGCAATCGATGATCAACTCAACACCATGGATACGCAGGCCGCGGCGTTGAGCGTCAGCCTTGCGACACAGGGTTCTCCTGTGCAGCAAGGCCTGGCGGTGTTCCAACCGCCGCAGCAGATAGCCTGGTGCTGGACACCCAGACCCGTTGATACGGTGCTCACGGCCGGAGAGACCAAACGCATCGAAGTCGGGATCTTCGACAACGAGATCCGCCTGAAGGCGGTGGAGCGTCAGTTGCAGGTGCTGGGGTATCAATCGAGCCGGGAGCCGGTGCGCACGCAGACGGGGTCGACGCTGCAAAAACTCATGGTGGTGGGTTTGCCGGACAGCCTGTCGGTTCAGCGCGCCATTCGCGAGATATCGCGCAAGCTGGGGATTGCCGCCAAACCGGACGATGTACCGGCTGATACACGGGCCGATCTGAAGTGATCGGCCGGTGGCGCAGGTCATTTGCGCTTCGTATCACGATGGTGCTGGCGGCGGTGTTGGCATTGAGTTGGTGCGCGGCCACCGGGTTGAGTGCGTGGCGCACCTACCATCAGCTGGAAAACGAGTCGCTGAATAACCTGAGCGAACGATTGCGGCTCCTGACCAGCGTCGACAATGACGATTTTCGGGACGCGCAAGCGGGTGCGCAGCGGATGATGATGCTCTGGAACAGTGGAGCGGCCAACGATTTCGGGGATCACCTCAGCCAGCGTCTGACGATGCACTGGGTGTCCAACAGCGCCAAAGGTGGTAATGAACATCTGCTGTCTCGTGCGGCGGCCGCGGCGGAGGCTTTTGGCGCCGCCGGGCAATCGATGATCGTTGATACGTTCTTCTATTTCCCCAATGCGGGAGCTTCCTTTTCTACCGCGCCAAACATGCCGGCGGATTACGCGATCGCCCGGGCGAGCCGGTTGCGGGAGTTGTTTGCAAGTCTCGGTACCGGCAGCGAAGAAGTGATCTGGGACGGCCCTCGCTATGAACCGAGCCTGGGTCAGCAGATGTCGAGCGTCGTCGTTGTCTCGCGCAATGCTCAAGGAAAGCCACTGTTCATGGCTGGATATGAGCTAAAGCTGGATGAGCGTCTGCGCCGCATGCAGTCGTTGCTTGATCAGCACGACAGCGTGATCCTGAACAGCAATGGCGATGTGATCGCTGATTTATCGCAGCGCAGGCTCGAACACGTTTCTGCCCAGGAGCGCATCTCGCTCATCAATTCGGTGCGCAGCGGAACCGAATTTCCACAGATCACCCGTTTCGGCGGCGCGGCCGCGGTTGTCGCGCGGATCGAGCAGCCGGGTTGGTATCTGGTGTCGACCTACCGGGAAAGCCGACTGCGGGCGGGGGCGTTGCAGACGATTGCAGGGGAAATCATCTTTGCGCTCATCGGTTTCGTGCTTTCGACGCTGGGTTTGCTGATTGCTCTGCGACGCCAACTGGCGCTGCCGCTGGCAGGCTTTGCAGAGGCGTTGGAGAAATCGGCGAGCAGCGACGATCTGTCTCAACGCCTGCCCGCCGATCGCGAAGATGAACTGGGTCGCTTTGCCAAGGCCTACAACAGCCTGCTCGATGCCATGCAGGCACAGCACGTGGGGCTGGAAAATGTCATCGAAACCCGCACTCATGAACTGAAAAAAGCCCGAGAAATCGCCGACCGCGCCAACGAACTCAAAGGCCAGTTCCTGGCGAACATGAGTCACGAAATTCGCACGCCGATGAATGCCGTGATCGGAATGAGTCATATGCTCGCCGATACGCCGTTGAGCAATCAGCAGAAGCACTTTGTAAAATCGATCAGCGAAAATTCCGACGCGCTGCTGACATTGATCAACGACATTCTGGACCTGTCGAAAATCGAATCCGGCAGCTTGGTCATTGAGTTCACGGTGTTTGACCTGATCGAACTGGTTGAAGAGGTCGTTGACCTGATGGCCGTGAGGGCTGCACAAAAGTCGCTGCGATTGATCTGCCAGATTGCCACCGATGTGCCGCAGCAGGTACTGGGGGATCCGTGGCGGATTCGCCAGATCCTGTTGAACCTGGTCAGTAACGCCGTCAAATTCACCACAAGCGGCTCGATTCGTCTGGTGGTATTCAACGCGACAGCCGGCCGAATCGGCTTCCACGTCATCGACACCGGCATCGGCATTGAAGACAAAGTTCAAAGCAGCATCTTCGATGCATTTATTCAGGCGGATGCCTCTATTACCCGGCACTACGGTGGGACCGGATTGGGGCTGTCGATCAGCAAACGTCTGGCGGAGTTGATGGATGGCACGCTGTCCCTGCAGAGCGAACCCGGGGCAGGCTCGACGTTCACGCTCGTGCTGATGTTGGAGCCTCGGCGCATCGTCGAGCCGGATACCAAGGCGTTGTGGGGTTTACGCACGTTGGTGGTCGATGAGCATCCGGATGAGAGGCAAGCGTTGATCGAGACGCTGGGGCAGTGGGGCATGCTGTGCCAGGGTGCTGATTCTGCAGCACAGGCCCTGGAGGCAATGCAGGACCAAGTGACGCGCAACACGGCTTTTGACCTGGTCCTGGTCAACCATCGGTTGCCTTTCATCGACGCGCTTGCCTTCGCGGATGAGTGCAGGAACGCGCCGCAGTTTTCTCAGTCTCGTGTGGTGCTGACGGCCACGCATGGCGATCTTTCGCTTTCTTCGCGAACGCTGATCGACCACGGCATCGCCGCGAGCATTACCAGGCCCGCTCGCCGCCAGGTCGTGTACAAAACCTTGTGCCAGGTCCGTGAGGGGCAAGCGATCCAGATCAACGAGGCACCGGAAAAACTTCGGGCCCTCGATCGTCATGATTGGTCGCTGGACGTTTTGGTGGTCGACGACATCGCCACCAATCGAGAGATTTCGCAGCTGTATCTGGAGCGTTTCGGACATCGCGTGACGTTGAGCTGCGATGGCCTGGAAGCGCTTGAGGCCATGGGTAAAAAGGTCTTCGATACGGTGCTCATGGATGGTCAGATGCCAAGGCTGGACGGAATCGGTGCCATTGAGCAAATCCGTTCGGGGACTTCGAATGTGCTGGACGAGGACATCTGGATCATTGCCCTCACAGCCAATGCCATGAGCGGGGATCAGGCTCGGTTTTTGGGGGCAGGGGCGAGTGATTACCTGTCCAAGCCGGTGTTGCCTGATCAACTGTTTGCGGCCATCGATCGAGTCATCGAGCATCAGTTGGATCGAGGCATCGATCTGCGTCCGATGACTGCGCTGAACGCCGATGAAGCTGTCCCGCCCGCGCCCGACGACGACCTTTCTTCGTTACGAACACCCAGACTGCGCCAGCTGTTCCTGGACGACTGCGATGCGCTGCTCTTCGAGTTACGGCAGGCAGTGTCCGTGACTGATTTTGAACGGGCGACACGCGCCGCTCACAGTCTCAAGGGCAGCAGCGGACAATTCGCCGAGGCGCTGCTCGAGACGCTGGCGACAAGGGCCGAACAGGCCGCTCAAGCTGAAAATGCCACAGCGCTGACAGAGACCGTCGAGCAGTTACATGACGCTGTTTCTCGACTGAAGTCAGCTTGACCCTACCCACGGATATGAACACTGGAGCCGCCAATGGCCGAGTATCGTTTACTGCTGGTCGATGACCATGCATTGATTCGAGAGGGCGTGAAAACCCTGCTCGATGGCGTCAGGGGCTTACAGGTCGTAGGCGAGGCCGAAAATGGACACGAAGCAGTCGCTGCGTGTCGTGAGGTAAGCCCGGACCTGATTTTGATGGATCTGAACATGCCATTACTCGATGGTGTATCCGCTGTCAGCCTGATCCGGGCTCGCTGGCCGCACATACGGATCCTCGCGCTGACGTCTAACGTCTCCGAGGCTAACGCGGCGCAAGCGCTGGATGCCGGTGCGCACGGTTATCTGCTCAAGCGCAGCCGCCGCGAAGTGCTGCTGACGGCCGTCGAGCGGGTGGGGGCAGGGCACTCGTTCATCGATCCCGGTATCGACGCCGCGCAAGTGGCGTCGTTGCGGGCGGCGGGCGAGTCCTCGGCGGGCGTCACGTTGACTGAGCGAGAGCGGCAGATTCTCAAACTGATTGCCGGCGGATCTCGTAACCGGGACATCTCCGAACTGCTCAACATCAGCCTGAAAACGGTTGAGACCCATCGCTTGAACCTGATGAAGAAACTGGACGCGCATAACGCAGCTGACCTGACTCAATGGGCGTTTCGTTTGGGCTTGCTTGGCAAGGATTGAGCAACAACCCGATCAGGTATTTCTTCAGAAAACGGGATCAGCCATGGAGGATTCGGGTGTTCACCCGAGGGGCAAACTACCGATCGCTGCATAAGATGAACTCACCGCACAACGAACCGGGCAGCAAGCCCAGACCGGCGGACACATTTATCAAGTAAGCGATCGGAGAAGCAACCATGCCAATGCCATGCTATGTGAGTATCGAAGGCCAGAACCAAGGCAAGATCGAAGGTTCGAGTACCGTCACCGGCCACGAAGGAATGATCCTCGTCCAAGCCGTTGAACACTTGGTCGATATTCCAAAGAATCCGCAAACCGGCTTGCCGGCAGGCAAACGTGTACACCAGGGCATGACCCTGACCAAGGAAATCGACAAGTCTTCGCCCAAGCTGTTCCAGGCACTGACCTCGGGCGAACAACTGAAGACCGTGACCCTTGAGTTCTACCGCATCTCGCCAAAAGGCACCGAAGAGAAGTACTACACCATTGTCCTGTCCAACGCCGTGCTGGTCTCGACCCGTACCTGGGTGCCCAACGTGCTGGATCCTGAATTCAAGCAAATGGGGCACATGGAAGACATCGGCCTGACTTACGAGAAGATCGTCTGGACCTGGGTGCCGGATGGTGTCGAAGCCGAAGACTCGTGGTTGGCACCAAAAGCCTGAGTGCAATAAGAGGTCCCCGCCCCAGGCGGGGACCTTTTTTTTGCTGTTTGCCTTGTTCCAAGGAGTAAGCGATGACGCGAGAAGGGGTGACCTATCAATTGCACCACGTCGGTATTCCGACCGATCAGGTGCGTGACGGCGAACGCTACGCCGAACGGGTGGGGATGTGGACCACCGACGATTTTTCGGGATCGATTCCCGTGCAGTGGCACCGGTTCAGCGACGACAGTCCGCTGCACATACTCATGCGCACCACGCCGCATGTCGCTTATCGGGTCAACGACCTGGCGTTGGCAGTGGTCGATCACAAGGTCATTCTTGGGCCTTACGAACCCATCGATGGTTACAAAGTCGCTGTCATCGACAATGCTGGCATGCCGGTGGAGTTCATTGAAACGCACCTGACCGATGCAGAAATCTGGGGCCGGGCCCAAAGCGGTACACAGTCTGCGCTGTATGCGAAGGACTGATTGAACGGTGTGGACTAGCTAAAGGCACAGTTGCGTTTTGGCGAGGACGAACGCTTACCCATTAAGTTCGGAATCAACAGCTGAAATTCAAATGACAGGTCCGCGATTCGTCACGGCATAAGTTGTCTCGGGTGGGCAGTAGGATGCGGTCGCCACTTTATTGAATATCACCGTTGTTGATGATGATTAATAAATCCGTTTACCACCTCACCGGTATAGGCTGCTATTCCCCGGCTACCTGTTTGTTGAGTCCCCTAAGATGCAGACTGCTTTTGAAAACCTCCCGTTTCGGGATATTCCCACGTGTCTTGGTCGGCTGCGAGTTCGCACTGCGGGTCAGGGGGAGTCGATAGTATTTTGGTCTAGCCTGCTGATGAACGGCGGGATGTGGATGGCGCAGGCGCGATACTTCAGTCAACGATATCAAGTGATTCTTATCGACCCGCCAGGTCATGGTGATAGCGCAACCTTGACCCGCGCATTCTCGTTTGAAGAATGCGCACGCTGCATTGTCGAGGTATTAGATGCTTTGGCTGTTAACAAGGCGCACTTGGTCGGCAACTCTTGGGGCGGGATGATCGGTGGTACTTTCACGGCCATGTATCCAAACAGGGTTGGCGCTGCCGTATTAATGAACTGTAGCGGCTCGGCCGCGGGTTGGCGGCATCGAATAGAGTTCCCGTTGTTAGCCCGAATTATTCGACTATTCGGTGGATTTCGCGGCGGTATGCGCTCCTTGGCCACGCGTGCATTTGTCGGCCCTACCACTGAACGAGAACGACCAGCGGTGATGACCCATATTCATCAGGCATTGTCCTCGTGCGACATAAACTCCATTGCTTGGGCGGTTGAAAGTGTCGTGCCCCGACGTCCTGATCAACTCGCGCGTCTTGCTACCATCCGTTCGCCGGTCATGGTGATTGCCGGTGCGGAAGATCGCACGTTTGCGGTGAAAGAAACCCATGCAATGGCTCAAGTCATCCCCGGTGCAAAGTGGGTGGTAATGGAGCGCACGGCGCACTTGGCCGCACTGGAGAATCCGGAAGAAGTAAATAATCTGATTGATCGATTTTTGACTGAGGCAAAATTCGAATAACAAAATCCAGAAAGTTCCTGTGCGAACAAAGTTCGTCCTGGCACCCTTCAAAGTGTCTCGACTGGTAACTGCTCAGCATGCCAGGCCACACAGAAGCTGAAGTTGCACTCTATGATGAAAAGAACAATGTACTGTTGTCAGGCGACCATCTTTACCCGTCATCGTTTTTCGTTGGAAACATGAAAGATTACGTTGCCTCGGTTTCAGCAACCCTGAACGTCATCATGCGCTTTGATAAAAACCTGTCTTCAGCCGCCTTTTCTCAGGCCTTTGGCTAACGTCAAAACGGCCCGAGCATCAAGGCCTATATTCCTAAAAATTATAAATAGATAATTATATATTCCTTTTAATATCGATCCATGAGGCGCACTTTGAGGGCCTGCACATCCGTGCGCACTCACTCGTTTTCAGAAAGGAAGCCTCAACATGACCATCAAAGCGATCAACGTCCGTAACCAGTTCAAGGGCGTCATCAAGGAAATTGTGCAAGGCGAAGTGGTCTCCGAAATAGACGTACAAACCGCCTCTGGAATTGTCACTTCGGTGATCACCACACGCTCGGTGCGCGATCTGGAATTGAAAATCGGCAGCGAGGTGATTGCCTTCGTCAAATCCACCGAAGTCTCGATCGCCAAGCTCTGAAAGCATCCTGTTTGAAATTCTGCGGCTTCGGCCGCTTTTTTTCGGCGCGAAATCCTGCAGTTTTCGTTCAGTCATTTTGAGGTTTTCATGGCGACTCTCTTCAAACGTTCAGCGTTGACCCTATTGGCCGTCTCTGTAGCCACCGTGAGCGCGTTGCTCAGCCCTGGTGTTCAGGCTGAAGGCAAAATCAGCATCGCCCAGCAATTCGGTATCGGTTACCTGATCCTGGACGTGGTGCGCGACCAGCAGCTCATCGAGAAACACGGCAAGGCGCAGGGCCTCGACATCAAGGTCGAGTGGAACAGTATTTCCGGCGCCACGGCCATGAACGAATCACTGCTGGCGGGTGCGCTGGACGTGGTGTCGGCGGGTGTGCCGCCAATGCTGACGATCTGGGACCGGACCAAGGGCAAGCAGAACGTCAAGGCCATCGCCTCGCTGGGTTCGATGCCTAATTATTTGCTGACCAATAACCCGAACGTGAAAAGCCTCAAGGATTTCACCGAGAAAGATCGCATCGCCGTACCGGCCGCCGGTGTCGGTTTCCAGTCGCGCACGCTGCAGATCGAAACCGCCAAACAGTTCGGCAATGACAACTACAAGAAATTCGACGACATCTCCATCAGCCTGGCTCACCCGGACGCCACGGCGGCGTTGATCGCTGGCGGCTCGGAGATCAACTCGCACTTTTCCAGCCCGCCGTTCCAGTACCAGGAACTGCTGAATCCCAACGTGCATAAAGTGTTGAGTTCCTACGACGTGCTGGGCGGTCAGGCCACATTCAACGTGCTGTACACCACCGAAAAATTCCACGACGAAAACCCGAAAACCTATAAAGCGTTCTACGACGCGTTGGCCGAGGCCGAGCAGATCATCAAGGCTGACAAACCGGCGGCCGCGCAGACTTACATCCGTGTGGAGCAATCGAAGTTGCCGCTGCCGCTGGTGGAGAAAATCGTCGCCGACCCCGAAATCGACTTCACGATTGTTCCGCAGCGCACCTTCATCTACGCCGAGAAATTGCACGCCTTGGGCGTGTTGAAAAACAAGGCGGACAGCTGGAAAGATTACTTCTTCGAAGAAGCCTACGGGGGTGCAGGCAGCTAAGCGCTGCCGTATTCATCCATCGTGCCGCGTGATCACTGGTACTTGATCACTATCCCCTTGAGCTTGCGTCCCTGAATGGTTTCGATATCACGACTCCACAGCGGCCCAGTGACATAAGCGGCCACCGGCTGAATATGGTCGTAAACCACCACCACGGCATCGCCGCCAAGCTTGGCGGCTTCTTCCCGAAGTTTCTCGGGACTGTCCATAAAGCCCGGCCTTCGCAGGTCGGGCTATTTTCATGCCTTGGAAAATTCACTGGTCCTTTTCGCAGTTGACCATCCACGCCACGCCAAAACGGTCCTGTAACATCCCAAAACGTGCAGCCCAGAAGGTCGCCTCCATTGGCATTTGCACGCTGCCGTCTTCCGCCAATGCGCTGAAGACTCGCTCGGCTTCGGCGATGCTGTCGACATTCAGCGAGATCGAGCAGCCGGCCATGTCATCGGTGGGCCGATCGGGTGTGGTGTCTGACCCCATGATCGCCTGATCTCCCACCGACAGGCGGGTGTGAATGATCAGGTTATGCAAGTCCGCCGGCACGTGTTCGCGCGCGGGGCTTTCGCCGAAGGTCATCATGGCGTCGAGCTGGCCTTGCAGGGCCTCGGCGTAGAACGTGAACGCGGCTCTGCAGTCGCCATTGAAGATGAGGTAGGGATTGATTTTCATGTTGGCGCTCCCGGCAATGAATGAGGCGAAGGGAGGCAGCATTCACTACCGGCTCCGCTGTGGTTGGACCCATTAGCAAAGCGTTAGATAGTGCGTTTCGCAGGTTTTGTTTAGACGTTTTTTCTATTGAAAGCACAGCGCTTATGGCGTCAAGCCGCAACGCGTGGCACCAACGGGCGCAGCAGGCGCTCGATGGCCCCACTCACCAGATTTTCCAGCAGCTCTTCACGGTCCCGTTCATCGAGGGACGGCTGCGCCAGCCAGCCGGGTGCGCTGTTGAGCAAACTGGCAATGGCGTGTCCGGTGGCCTGTTGCGCCTGGTCATTCAGACGGGGCTTTGATCCCAGCAGGATCTTCAGCAATTGCCGTTCATATTGCTCGCGCAATTGCCGGACGCGCTCTTGTTGCTCTTCATTCAGGCAGCCGCTGTCGCGCTCCGCCAGCCTGAAGTGCCAAGGCATTTCCTGATGCAGAGTGAGGTGCACGCGGATCAGGTTTTGCAGTTTGTCGCGCTTCGCCAGCGCTTTTTTATCAATCCGACCCAATGTCGACAGCAACTCTTCGTAGAACTCTTCGATCAGGTCGAGCAGCAAGTGCTGTTTGCTCGGGTAATGGTGATACAACGAGCCCGGGGACAGCCCCAGGCAAGCGGCCAGCTCACGCATGCCAACCTGACCGAAACCCTTGCTGGCGAACAACTCCAGCACCTTGTCCCGGTACTCGGCAAAGCGCTCACAACGCTCAGGCATAGGCATGGAAGCCGCGCCCCGATTTGCGTCCCAGGTAGCCGGCGGCGACCATTTCCTTGAGCAGTGGAGCGGGGCGGTACTTGCTGTCGTTGAAGCCGTCGTAAAACGCTTGGAGGATGGCCAGTACGGTGTCCAGGCCAATCAGGTCCGCCAATGCCAACGGACCGATGGGCTGGTTGCAGCCCAGGCGCATGCCGGCGTCGATGTCGTCGGCGCTGGCCAGGCCTTCCTGAAACACCAGAATTGCTTCGTTGATCATCGGCACCAGAATCCGGTTCACCACGAAGCCCGGGCGATTGCCGGCGGTGATCGCGGTTTTGCCGAGGGTGGTGGCCGTGTCCAGGGCCAGCGCGTGTGTCGCGTCGCTGGTCTGCAGGCCGCGAATCACTTCAATCAGGCCCATCACCGGCACCGGGTTGAAAAAGTGCAGGCCGATGAAGCGCTCAGGCTGGCTGACACTGGCGGCGAGTTGCGTGATGGACAACGACGAGGTGTTGGAGGCGATCACACACTCGGCGCTGACCTGCGCGGCAATCTGTTGCAGCACTCGCAGTTTCAGATCGAGGTTTTCGGTGGCGGCTTCGATCACCAGTTGCACGTCTTTCAAGCTGCTGTAATCAGTGCTGGTGCGGATCTTGTCGAGGGCGGCGTGCTTTTGCTCTGCGGTCAGGGTTTCCTTGCTGATCTGCCGGTCGAGGTTTTTGCCGACTGTCGCGAGGGCCTTTTGCAGGGCGCTCTCGCTGATGTCGAGCAAAGTCACGTTGAAGCCGGCCAGGGCGCAGACTTGGGCGATACCGTTGCCCATGGTGCCCGCGCCGATCACGCCGATGTTTTGCAGATTCATGCTTCGTCCTTCCGATCAAACCTCGCGATACCTTGGCCGCCACAGTGGCCGAAGGCGTACTATTGGCCGCGAGTCTAGAACCGGCAGCGCGGTTGTCCTATGCCGCAACTGTTCAACGGTGCTGGTGTTTTTTGCCATTCGGGTGATGGGGAGAGAAGCGTTCACATGCGGGAAAAGGACTCGGTGGCGGCCTACTTCGTGCAGGCGATGACTCATGGGCAGGGCGATAATCCGCAGCGCTCGTACAAGGCGCTCGAAGAGGCCGGGATTGACCCGGCGCTGATCGAACAGCCGACCGCGCGAGTCCCGGCCAGCGCGTTCGCGGCGTTGTGGCTGATTCAGATCCGCGAATTGAACGATGAGTTCTTCCTGCTCGACTCCCATGGCATGCCGCCGGGCAGCTTCGCCCTGATCTGCCGCGCGTTGATCCAGGAACCCGACCTGCACAAAGCGATGCGCCAATGCCTGGCCAACTTTGCGCTGTTCCTGCACGATTTTCGCGGCACGCTGAACGTGCGCGGCAAACGCGCGATCATCAGCCTGGAAACCCGTGCGCAAAACAACGATGCCAGCCGCTTCGGCGAAGAGACGTTCCTGGTGTTGATGATCAGCCTGCTGTGCTGGCTGGGCGGGCGGCGTATCCCCATCGACCGTGCGGATTTTCGCCACGAACGCGTTCCCCTCAGTGACGACCGCTTGCTCTGGGGCCCCAACCTGACCTTCGGCGCCGAGCGCACCGAGATCGAATTCGCCAGCCATTACCTGCGCCTGCCGGTGGTGCAGGACCTGGCTTCACTCAAAATCTTCCTGCGCACCGCGCCGCAATGGCTGGTGATCCGCTTCCGCAATCAACATGGCCTCGCCTCGCAAGTGCACCAGCGCCTGCGCAACAGCCATTACAGCCAATGGCCGACCTTGCAGGCCTTCGCCCTCGAACAGCACCTGAGCCCCAGCACCTTCCGCCGCAAACTGGAACGCGAAGGCTGTTCGTATCAGGAGATCAAGGACGAGGTGCGACGCGGCGTGGCGTTTGAACAATTGCGCGAGAGCCGCGCGAGTATCAGCGACATCGCCGAGCAACTGGGTTTTCAGGAGCCGAGCGCGTTTCATCGGGCGTTCAAGAAGTGGACGGGGGAGAGTCCGGGGCGGTATCGGGCGCGCTATCAAGTCGAGCACCCCGAGTGAATCGCCTGGTTTCACTGCTCGACCAGGCCCGTCGCGCCTTGCTGCTGGTCTGGGGCACTTCTCGCGCGCTGTTCCTCGGCCTGGTCCTCGCCACCCTGATCGCCGGCGTGCTCCCGGCGCTGGCCGCGTGGTTGGGCCAGCGCATCGTCGATGCGGTCGTCACCGCCATGCAATTGCACGCACAGCAGGGCAGTGCGCCGTTGTGGCCGGTGCTGCGTTACGTGTTGTTCGAGGCAGGTGTGCTGGCGTTGTTGTCCGGGACGCAGCGGGCGCTGTCGGTTCAGCAGTCGTTATTGCGCGTGCAGTTGGGGCAGAAGGTCAACACGATGATTCTGGAAAAGGCCCAGACGTTGTCGCTGGTGCAGTTCGAGAATTCCGAGTTCTACGACAAATTGGTCCGGGTGCGACGCGAAGCATCGACGCGGCCGCTGGCGTTGGTGATGAAGTCGCTGGGCCTGATTCAAAACCTGATCGTGCTGATCAGCTTCGGCGTGTTGCTCGTGCATTTTTCACCGTGGGCGCTGGTGCTGCTGGTAGTCGGGGCGTTGCCGGTGTTTTTCGCCGAAGCGCATTTTTCCGGCGACGCGTTCAGGCTGTTTACGCGGCGGGCGCCGGAGAGTCGGCAACAGAGTTACATCGAGACGCTGCTCTCCCATGAGGGCTATATCAAAGAGGTCAAATTGTTCGGCTTCGCGCCGCTGCTGTTGAAGCGCTATCGCGAAACGTTTGCGCGTCTGTACAGCGAGGATCGGCGGCTGACCTTGCGTCGCGATGGCTGGGGATTTGCCCTGGGCTTGCTGGGCACTGCAGCGTTTTACCTGGCGTATGCCTGGGTGGTGGTCGATACCGTTCACGGCAATATCACCCTCGGTCAGATGACCATGTATCTGGTGTTGTTCAAGCAGGGGCAAACGGCGGTCAGCAGCAGTTTGAGTGCCATCAGCGGGCTCTACGAGGATGGGCTTTACCTGTCGAGCCTCTACGAATACCTGGCTGAACCGGTGCTTGCCGACAGCGGCCATCTCACGGTGGGCGCGGTGCCCGGCGATGGCTTGCGGTTTGAAAATGTCGGCTTTCGTTATCCGGGGTCGAGCCGTGCGGCGCTTGAAGGCATCGACTTGCACCTTGTGCCGGGGCGCAGCGTGGCGCTGGTGGGCGAAAACGGTTCGGGCAAGACTACGCTGATCAAGCTGCTAACCCGTTTGTATCGCCCGGATCAGGGGCGCATTTTGCTCGACGGCAGCGATTTGCAGACCTGGGAAGAGGACGCGCTGCGCCGGCGCATCGGCGTGATTTTTCAGGATTACATCCGCTACCAGTTCTCTGTCGGCGAGAACATCGGCGTCGGCGATACGCTGGCGTTCAGCGATGAGCAGCGCTGGCAGACCGCGGCGGCCGAAGGCATGGCCGCGCCGTTTATCGAGCGCCTGGACCGAGGCTACGCGACGCAACTGGGGCGCTGGTTTGCCGGTGGCCAGGAATTATCCGGCGGGCAGTGGCAGAAGATCGCCTTGTCCCGCGCCTACATGCGCCGCGACGCCGATATCCTGATTCTCGATGAGCCGACCTCGGCGCTCGACCCGGCGGCGGAAGCGGCGGTGTTCGAGCATTTCAGCGAGCACACCGCAGGGCGCATGACGCTGCTGATCTCGCACCGGTTTTCCAGCGTGCGCAACGCCGATCACATCATCGTGCTGGATCAGGGGACGATTCTTGAACGCGGCGATCACGACAGTCTGGTGGTCGCGGGCGGGCGTTACGCGCAGTTGTTCAACCTGCAAGCCCGTGGTTACCGCTAGGGCCGGCGATCTGCGGTGGCTTGGCTTTCATCAGGTTTTCGATGGCCTGGCGGTACTGGTTTCCGCCCAGGCTCATGCTGTTGTTGTGCGTGCCACCCGGCACCAATAACAGGCGCTTGGGCTCACTGGCAGCGTTGAACAATTGCTGACTGAAGCGCGAAGGCATGAACGCATCGGCCTGGCCGTGGACCACCAGCAGCGGCATGTCGATGTCGACAATCTTGTCGATGGAATCGAATTTCTGCGACAGCAACCAGCGCACCGGCAGCCAGTTCACAGGCAGATTTTCGTCAGCCACGGCGGCGACGGCATCGCCGAGCGAGGTGAAGGTTGACTCGATCACCAGCCCGCGCACCGGCACGGCGACCTGCTCTTTTTTCGCCTGCGCCGCCAGATCCGCCGCGAGGTCGATAGCCACCGCACCGCCCAGGGAATGGCCGTAAATCAGCCGTTTGCTGGCGTCCGGCTGCATCTGCGTGAAGCGCTCCCAAGCGACTCGGGCGTCTTCGTACACGCTGGCTTCCGACGGCAAATCGCCTTGGCTCTGGCCAAAGCCACGGTAGTCGATGGCCAGCACCGAATAGCCCATGGCCCGCAGTTGCTCGATGCGGAATGCCTGGCCGGTCAGGTTCCAGCGCACGCCGTGCAAATAGAGGATCGACGGCGCATCGCGACGCGCGGCCGGCCACCACCAGGCGTGCAGGTTTTGCCCGGCCTTGAAGCTGGCGGGTTTGATGTCGAATTCCTGTACGTCACTCGGCAAACCGCGATACCAGCTCGCGGTGCCGGGCTCGATGCGGAACAGCAATTCGCGCTCTTTGTACTTGAGCACCCCGCACCCCACGGGCAGGCCGACGATCAGCGCGGCCATGCACGTCCATGCCAGCCAACGGCGGCTCATGCGGTTCATCAGGTTGGAAAACATGCGCGGGCCTGAGGATGAGAAACAAAGGTCGGGTTTTAACAGAAGCGTGGTGCGGACGGGGATAAATTCGACAGCCGTGTGACGTTCCCCCCCTGTGGAAAAGCGGGCTGCTCGCGAAGGCGCAGGGTCAGTCACATCGTTGCTGGATGTGCAGACGTCTTCGTGAGCAAGCCCGCTCCCACAAGGATCTGTGTCAAGGCGTCACCGTCAACACGATCTTGCCGATGTGATCGCCGGCTTCCATCCGTGCATGGGCCTGCGCCGCATCGGTGTAGGCGTAGACCTTGTCGATCATCGGCAGGCAACGCCCGGCGGCGAGGACTGGCCAGACGTATTCGCGCAGTTGTTCGGCAATCGAGGCTTTTTCTTCGCGGGTGCGCGGGCGAAGCAGCGAGCCGGTGATGATCGCGCGCTTGCCCATGATCCCCAGCAAGTCGACGTCGTTGGCCCGGGCGCCGCCGAGAAAACCGAGCATCACCAGGCGACCCTCCATGCCCAGCGCCGCGATGTTCTGATTCAGGTACGAGGCGCCCATGATGTCGAGGATGACGTTGACACCTTTGCCGGCGGTTTTTTCCTGGATGACCTGGACGAAATCCTGATCGCGGTAATTGATCGCCTCGGCGCCCAGCGCACGGATCGCCGCGCACTTGTCCTCACTGCCGGCCGTGGCGAACGCCTTGACCCCGAATTCACGGCAGAGCATCAACGCGGTGGTGCCGATGCCGCTGGTGCCGCCATGAATCAAGGCGCGCTGACCTTTGCTGGCGCCGCCCATGTCGAACAGGTTGGCCCACACCGTGAAAAAGGTTTCCGGCACGGCGGCGGCGTGGACCCAGTCCATGCCCTCGGGAATCGGCAGCGTCTGGCTGGCCGGTGCCACGCAATACTGCGCATAGCCGCCGCCATTGGTTAGCGCACAGACTTTGTCGCCGACGATAAATTCGCTGACACCGGTGCCGATGGCCACCACTTCACCGGCCACTTCCAGGCCTGGAATCGGGCTCATGCCGGGTTTCATCGGGTACTTGCCAGATCGTTGAATCACGTCGGGCCGGTTGACCCCGGCGGCGTGCACGCGAATCAGCACTTCACCCTCACCGGCGGTCGGCACCGGTTCCTCGCGCGGCTTCAGCACCTGCGGGCCACCGGGCGCGGTAATTTCAATCAGGGTCATGGTTTGCGGGAGTGTCATGTCGGTGTCCTGTAGAGAAAGTCATCTGTAATGGGATCGCACGCGGCAACGAATGATTCAGTCCAATGCACACCGGTCTAGTGTGGGAGCGGGCTTGCTCGCGAAGACGGCTTCACATCCAACCCGGTGGGTGACTGAGACAGCGCTTTCGCAAGCAAGTCGGCCCGCCAAACCGGGCGCTCCCACGGTGGACCTGTTCAGCAATCGCATCGCTGGCTCCAGCAACAAGGCAACCACAATGGCACCGGCCGCAATGATGAACAACATGGCGTGATGCCCGCCGCTTACATTGAACAGCGCCGAATAGGCAAACCCTGCAATTGCTTGAAACGTGGCAAACGACACCGTCGCGCGGCTCCAGGCCAATTGCTGCTGGTGATGGTTCGGGATCAGCTCATGCACCCGGGCCAGGGCCAGCGGCACGATGCCCGGCGGAAACGAACCGAGGATGACCGCCAGCAAGGCGAGCGCGGTAAACGAACTCGACACCGACAGCAGGCTCACGGCAATCGCTTGCAGCACCAGCACCCACCGAATGCTCAGCTTCGCCCCCAGTTGATCCGCGAGAAAACCATAACTCACCGGGCCGATGATCGCGCCGAGGCCGTACATCACCCAAATCAACGCGCCGACGTGCGGCCCGGCGCCGAGGCTGCGAGCGACGTAATCCACCAAAAACACCATCGCCGGCACCAGCCCGGCGGCCATGAACGCGTATTGAGCGAACAGCAGGTACACGCGTGGATCGGTCGGGGTCGTGGTTTTTTCAACGGTTTCGACGGCCTCGTGGTGCGCTTCGTTCGGCCAGGCAAACCAGCTCGCGGCGGTCAACAGCAGCGCCAGCAAACCCAGGCCAAACCAGGTCTGCTGCAAGCCCAGGCTCAGCAGCGGCGGCACAATCGTTCCCGAGCCGGCGATGCCAAGGCCGATACCCAGGAAGATCGCGCCGCTGGCCAAGCCTCGGCGAGACGCCGGTACATGCGGCAACACGGTCGACGCCACCAGCACCATGATCGCCCCACCGGCCACGCCCGACAGCAGGCGCCAGCCGAAGAACCAGCTCACCGACAACGGAAAACCACAGGCAAAGAACGACAGCGTCACGGCAAACATCATCAGCCGCAACGCGGTTTTGTTCGAGGTGCGCTGGGCCAGGGGCCGGCCGAGCAGTGCGCCGAGCAGATAACCGACGAGGTTGGCGGCGCCGAGGTACACCACGTCGCTGGCGGAAAACCAGTGCGCCTGAATCAACGATGGAATCAACGGCGTGTAGGCAAACCGGGCCAGGCCAATGCTGACCAGGCTGGCGGCGAGGCCGGCGAAAATCGGCAGCCAGATCGCGCCGGGGCGGGTGGTCGATGAACTGTGCATGGCAAATGTCCTGTGAGGTTTTACGCTGGCCTCCAGCCTACCGTTGTTTGTTGATGCAATAACGCAGCGATTTTGCGCTATGGTGATGCGAATTTGCATCGGCAGGGGTTGCTATGAATTGGGACGACGCACGGGTGTTTCTGGCGGTGTGCCGAGAATCGACACTGAGGGGCGCGGCGCGGGTGCTGGGCGTCGATCAGGCCACGGTCGGGCGCCGGATCACGGCGCTGGAAAAGTCGTTGAGCGCGACGTTGTTCTTGCGCACATCAGAAGGCTACGCGCTCACCGCACTCGGCGAGGCGGCGCTAAAGGCCGTGGAAAAAATGGAGCACTCCGCCCTGGAACTGCAGCGGCAGGTTCAAGGCCTGGATGACCGCTTGACCGGCATCGTGCGGGTCAGCACCACCGACTCGCTGGCCATTGATTTTCTGATCCCGGCGATTGCGCAGCTGCATCAACAGCACCCCGACGTGCGGGTGCAACTGGACGCGTCCACCCAAATGATGAGCCTGGCCAAACGCGAAGCCGACATCGCCGTGCGCAACACCCGGCCAGACAACCCGGACCTGATCGCCCGGCGCATTGCGCGTTGGCCTGTCGGCCTGTTTGCGGCTCAACGCTATGTCGATGCCCATGGCGTGCCGACGCCGGGGTCGGCGTTCGAAGGGCATGATCTGGTGGTGTATCAGCCGTACTTGCAAGGCAACAAGGACTTGACGCTGGTCTCGGAACCGCTGGGGCGCGGACGGATTGTCGCCAGTCTGAGTTCCAGCCTGCTGGTACGTCGATCGATAGCGGCGGGGTTGGGAGTGGGGGAAATTCCGCTGTACATGGGGGAGCGTGACGGGTTGGTCAGGCTGTGGCCGGAGCGCACGCGACCGACGCCGTATGACGTGTGGCTGGTGACCCACGCCGATTTACGGCACACCGCACGAGTGCGGGCGGTGATCGAGCAGATAGTGGCGGTGTTTTCAGGGACGGGCGATTGAGACACGCTTCAGGCACCTGCACCACAGCAAAAAAACCGCGGGCCGAGCATTCAAGGATTGAACAGCGCAATCCTGTGGGAGCGAGCTTGCTCGCGATAGCGGTCCGGTAAACAACACAGGTGTTGAATGGCCGACCGCATTCGCGAGCAAGCTCGTTCCCACAGGTTTTGCAGTGTTCGACGCCTCACTGGCTGGCATCAGGCCCAAAGGCCCCCGGTTCGTTCACGCTCATGGCATTTCTGGCAGTTCTTGCGGCCGCAGGTCGAACACCAGCACTTCGGCATCCACGCCGTTGCTCAAGGTCAAGACCTGTTCCTTGCGCACCCGCACGCCGTCGCCTTCCTGCAACTGCACGCCGTTGAGTTCGACGCTGCCGGCGGCAACGTGCACATAGGCGTAGCGGTCGGCGGCCAGTTCCAGGGTGGCGCTTTCCTTGCCGTCGATCAGCGCGGCGTACACCCGTGCATCCTGCCGCACTTTCAGCGAACCGCTGGCGCCGTCCGGCGAGATGATCAGTTGCAGGCGCCCGCGTTTTTTCTGGGTGCTGAAGTGCTCCTGCTGATAGCGCGGTTTGGCGCCGCTGACTTCAGGCACGATCCAGATTTGCAGAAAGTGCACCGGCTTGGTCGCCGAGTGGTTGTACTCGCTGTGGGCCACGCCGCTGCCGGCGCTCATCAGTTGCACGTCGCCAGGGCGGATCACCGAACCGGTGCCCAGCGTATCTTTGTGTTCCAGTGCACCTTCCAGCACGTAGGAGAAAATCTCCATGTCGCGATGCGGGTGCTGGCCGAAACCCTTGCCGGCCGCCACGCGGTCGTCGTTGATCACCAGCAGGTCGGAAAAACCCTGTTCTTTCGGGTTGCGGTAATTGGCAAAGGAGAAGGTATGGAACGACTTCAACCAACCGTGATTGGCGGCGCCGCGATCCGAGGCTTTGCGAAGGGTCAGCATGATGGAATCTCCTGTGGGGACGTTGATTCGTCCGAGTGAGGAGAAGGTTAATGTGTATCGCCTGAGGCAATAAGTAGATGGAAATTGAAACACTGTCCCGCTCAGGTTGACAGTAGTGTGCGGGCGATCACGTATTCTTCTCCGACGCCGGCGCCACACTTGGCCATAATGCAAACACCTTCGACGCCATGCACCAGACCCCTTGTGGGAGCGGGCTTGCTCGCGAAGGCGGTGTCACATTTAGTATTTTCGGCGACTGACACGTCGCCTTCGCGAGCAAGCCCGCTCCCACAAGGGGTTGGTGTCTGCCAGTTCTCTTTTGACCTCAGTGAATCTCGACCCATGAAAACCGTGGCAATGGTGTTGTTCCCGGACTTTCTCCTGCTCGACATGGCAGGCCCCATGGAAGTGTTTTCCATCGCCAACCGTTATCTGCCGGCGGAACAGCATTACGTGTTGTCGACCATCGGCACGGAACACGGTGCGTTGCGTGCCTCCAACGGCGTGTACGTGCAGACCGATCTGCACCTGGACGAGGCAGTGGAACGCCATGATTTGCTGCTGGTGCCGGGCGGCCCCGGTGCCTACAACGAAAGGCATCCGCCCTTGTTGTCCTGGCTCAAGGCAGCCGTGGGGCGCGCCGAGCGTTACGGTTCGATCTGCACCGGCGCGTTCGTGCTCGGGCATGCCGGTTTGCTCGACGGCTACCGCGTGACCACGCACTGGCATTACACCGAGCGGCTGATCAAGGGATTCCCCAAGGCCACGGTCGCCACCGATCAGATTTACGTGCAGGACCGCAACCTCATCACCTCCGGTGGCGTCACTGCCGGCATCGACCTTGCGCTGGCGGTCGTCGCCCAGGACCACGGCAAGAAAGTCGCCCAGGACGTGGCCAAAGTGCTGCTGGTGGTCATGAAACGTCAGGGCGGCCAAGCGCAATTCAGCCCGTTGATGGCCGCTGTCGGGCCCCATGAAACACCGATCACCCGCGTGCAGAACCATGTGCTGGAGCACCTGGAGGAAAGCTTCACCATTGACGGCATGGCCAGCCTGGCGAACATGAGTGCGCGGCATTTCGCCCGGATGTTCGTCCGTGAAGTGAACATGACACCGATGGAGTTTCTCCAGAGCGCGCGCATCGACCGGGCCAGAAACCTGTTGGAAAGCAGCGACTTGCCGCTCAAGACCGTGGCCTTCAGAAGTGGCTTTGGCAGCGTGCGGCACATGCGTTTCCTGTTCGGCGAAAAGCTCGGTTTGACCCCGGTTCAGTACCGCAAGCAGTTCAGTTAGGGCGATGTGGCCGTTGCGCGCACCGCGTTGGCCGTGACGCTCCCTCCGACGCCGTTGTTCCGTCACGGAGGCCTGCCAAGATGTCTGTGAACTCTTTGCAATGGAGGTGCGGGAGCCTGGAAGCTCGAGTGCGATGGAAGGGATGCACTGTGAGACGGGCCAGGTTTTCAGCACGTGAACGTGCATGAACAGCCTCAGAGATTTAAACAGCGATGCGGTGCTGCGGTTCGGCCCCTACGCGTTCCACCTGCGGCAACGGCTGATCCTTGAGGGTGATCGGCCGCTGCGCATGGGCGGGCGCGCCCTCGACATCCTTCAAGTGCTGGTCGAACGCGCCGGCCACGTGGTCAGCAAGGACGAGTTGATTGCCCACGTCTGGCCGACCTCGGTGGTCGAGGACATCAACCTGCGCGTGCACATCGCGGCATTGCGGCGGGCCCTCGGCGACGGGCAGAACGGCCAGCGCTACATCGTCAATATTCCGCAGCGCGGCTACAGCTTCATCGCCCCGGTGGCACACGTGCCGGTCGGCACCCTGGTGTCGATCGAGGCCGCACAAAAACCCCAGCACAATTTGCCGGCGCGGCTGACGCCGGTGACCGGGCGTGACTCGATTGTCGGCAGCCTGGTCCGGCAATTGCCCGTGCGCCGGTTGATGACCCTGGCCGGCCCCGGTGGCATCGGCAAGACCACCGTGGCGTTACGCGTCGCGGAGTTGCTGTTGCAGCACTATGAGGACGGCGTGTGGCTGGTGGATTTTGCGGCCATCGACGACCCGGCGCACGTGGTCGCTCACCTGACCCAAACCCTGGAACTGGAGATCGGCACTCCGCTGGACGTATTGGCCAAGCGACACACCTTGCTGGTGTTCGACAACTGCGAACACCTGCTGGAGCGTTGTCGCACGCTGGTCGAGGACTTGCTGATGTCGGCGCCTCGGCTGTCGATCCTCGTGACCAGTCGGGAGCCGCTGCAAGCGGCGGGGGAGACGGTGCAGCGTCTGCCGAGCCTTGCAGTACCGCCGACGTCGGCGTTGCATTGCGTGGCCCAAGCGATGGGCTATTCGGCGGTGCAACTGTTTGTCAGCCGCGCGCGTGCCCGTCAGCAAGGGTTTGCCCTGCGCGAACAGGACCTCAAGGCCGTGCGCGAAATCTGTCGGCGCCTCGACGGCCTGCCGCTGGCGATTGAATTGGCGGCTGCGCAGATCGACGCTTTGGCCCTGGTCGGCTTGCAAGCGCAGCTCGACAACTGCTTCCAGTTACTGACCCAGGGCCGTCGCACCGCCGTGCCCCGGCACCAAACCCTCAAAGCCGCGCTGGACTGGAGCTATGAGCAACTGAGCCTGATGGAGCAAACCGTGTTGCAACGGTTGGCGGTGTTCAAGATGGCGTTCACCCTCGACGCGGCCATCGGCGTGATCAGTTGCGAAGTGCTCAAGCCCGGCCAGCTGACGGCGCTGGTGCAGCGTCTGGTGGCCAAATCCCTGCTGTCGATGGACCACGTCAACGGCATCGACCGGTACCGCTTTCTCAACACCACACGCACCTATGCGCTGGAGAAGCTCGAACGCAGTGGCCACCTGCGGGCGTTCGAGCGCCATTACGCGCATTACATCAGCCGCGCGCGCTGGGTTTCAGGCGTTCAACTGCCCATGGAGCTCGTCGAGTAAGCGCCGGACTCTGTCGAGGTCGGGGGTGGCAAACCCTTCGGTGAACCGCTGGTAGACCGGCGCCAATAGCGCGTGGGCCTGCTGCGGCCGGCCCTGGCGCTGCCAGAGTTGCGCCAGCGACGTCGCACTGCGCAATTCCCAGGCGAGGGCGCCCTGATGCCGCGCCACGTTCAACGCCCGAATCAGCACCTGTTCGGCGGCGTCCACCGTATGGGAGCGAGCTTGCTCGCGAAGATCTTCAGCTGAGCAACGCAGGTCCGGAACATCGTCCTCCGCCAACAGGCTATCCGCCCGTGCGCGCAATATCTCCGCCGTGCTCCAGCCGGCCGCGCCCGTATCGGCTCGGTGCAGCAACTCGTCGTCAACAAAACGGCCGTCCAGCGTGACCATGATTTCCTTGATCAGGCCCGCGCCCGGCTGATCGGGCACTTGTGCTTCCGCGCGGTCGATCACCTGCGCATAGTGTTGCGCCCAGGTGTAGAACAGCAGCACGGAATGTTTCTGGGCCTGTTCCAGCAGCAGGCGCACCAGATCGCGCGCCGTGTGCGCGTCGCCGTTGTAATGGGCGATCAGGCAACCCGCCAGCGCCAGGGTGTAGCAAATCGACGTGCCGTGGTTGATCTGCAGCGCGATGTCCAGCGCTTGCCGGGCCGTACGCCAGGCTTGTTCCGGCTGGCCCTGCACCCAGAGGATGCGCGCCAGAATCGTCAGCGAGGCGACGCTCTGGTCGTACTGCACGCCAAAACCGTGGGTAAAGCGATTGAGGTGACCGCTGTGCGCCATGCGCTGGATCACCGCATCCGCATCGATTCGAGCCAGTCGCTGTTCCCCGGCGAAGTGCAGGGCCAATACGCGCAAGCGGTGTGTGCTCAACGCCAGCACGTCATCGCCAGGCTCGCCCAATCGGTCGAATTGCCGGCTCTGCTCCAGCGCCATTTGATAGTTGCCGCAACTGAGATTGACCGCCATGTGCCCGGACACGGCGCGCAATTCACCGGCCACGTCGTTGGTGCTCTTGGCCAGGGTTCTGGCGCTGACGAAGGCGTCGATGGTTTCGGCGGTGCCACCCTGAGTGTGATAACAGGAACTGCCGAGGGCCAGTTTGAGGGCCATTTCCAGCTGTGGGCAGGGCGTGGCTGACGCGTCGAGCAAGGTCAACGCCTTGCGTACATGGACGCCATGTTCCTTGAGCAATGACAGTTCCTGCCAGAGCGGCGTGGACGCCGCCGCCAGACGGATCGCCAGCAGTTGTGGGCCGCTGCCGTTCAAGCCCCAGTCCAGGGCCGCGCGAATGTCCTCCAGGCCCCGGGCGTAACGCTCGATCCACAGCCCCGTGGCGATCAGCTCCCAGTCGTGCTGCGCCTGATGCATCAAGGCCAGGCAGCGTTGCGCGTGACGTTCACGGGTGTCCGGCAAGTCGCTGGTCTGGTCGAGTTTTTCCAGGGCATAGCCGCGAGTGGTGTCGAGCAAGCGGTAGAACACTTCTTCGTCGCCGACCTCGACGTTCAGCAGGGACTTGGCCACCAGTTGCGTGATCGAACCGAACACCTTGTCGGGTTCGATGTGTTCGCCGACGATCACCGCGGCCGCTGACTCCAGCGTGAAGCCACCGCGGAACACACTCAGTCGGCGCAGGCAGGTTTGCTCGCACGGGTTGAGCAGTTCGAAACTCCAGTCCAGCGTGGCGCGCAGCGTTTGGTGCCGCCCCAGCGTTGACTGACCGCCCTGGGTCAGCAGGCGGAAGCTGCCTTGCAACTGCGTCAGCAAACCGCTCAAGCCAAAGTGGCCAACCTGCGCGGCCGCCAACTCGATGGCCAGCGGGATGCCGTCGAGGCGATGGCAAATCTCAGTCAACAGCGGCAGTTCGGCATCGCTCAGCTCAAAGCTGTCGTGACTGGCCATCGCCCGTTCGATGAACAATTGCAGCGCGGAAAAGGTCAGTGCCTGCGCACGGTCGAGCACGGCGATGGGCGGCGGGCAGTCCAGCGATTCGAGGCGTTGGACGAATTCACCTTCGGCCCTCAGGCTCTCGCGGCTGGTGGCCAGAATGTGCACCTCTGGCGCGGCGCGCAGGATGCTTTCACTGAGCAGGGCGATGGCGTCGATCAGGTGTTCGCAGTTATCGATCACCAGCAGCATCTGCCGGTCCCGCAGGAACGCCGCGAGGCTGTTCGTCGGTTCGCCGTCGTGCAAGGACAAATCCAGCAGCGTCGCCAAGTGCGTGGTGATCATCAGCGGATCGTGCAGCGGCGCCAGGTCCAGCAGGCGAATGCCGTCCCGGTAGCGCCCGATCAATTGTTCGGCGACGCGCAGCGCGACGGTGGTCTTGCCGATGCCGCCGGGGCCGACGAGGGTGATGAAGCGCTGGCGTGGCAGTTGCGCGACCAGGTTGTCGACCAGCGTCTTGCGCCCGATCATGCGCGTGTGCCGCACCGGCAGGTTATGGCCGCTGGGGTCGCAGCCTTTGGTCTGGGGAGCTTGCTCGATCCGTTCCAGTGAATACGGCGCGACAAAACTGTAGCCGCGCTGGGCCACGGTCACGATGTAGCGCTGCCCGGCCTGGCCGTCACCGAGGGCTTTGCGCAACGCCGCCATGTGCACGCGCAGGTTGATGTCTTCGACCACGCTTTTGGGCCAGACGCCGGCGATCAGTTGCTGTTTGCTGACCACGTTCCCCGCGTGTTCCAGCAGGATCAACAGAATGTCCATGGCCCGCCGACCCAGGCGCAGGGGCTGGTCGGCCTCCATCACCAGACGTTGTCCGGGATAGATCCGGTAGGGGCCGAAATGCAGGGCCTGTTCGGGGGAAAGGGTCAACGTGTCGCTCCTGCTTGCATCCGTCTAGTACGCGGGTTGCGTGCATATTCCTCAGGTTTTTCCGTAAGCGCAACGAGGCTTCGGCTGACTGTCCGGTGTTCGCTTTGACCGCCTGGACCCGGTGCCCAGGGCAGGCGCCGCGTTTGTTGGGTGCAACCGTAGTAAAGCAGCGGTTACGGCTTTTGGTGCGCGATTGAAAATTAACAACGTTTAACTCGTCGCCAGACCGGTCTACGCCCAAAACTCTCATCCTTCAACGGTCAGTCGTCGTCAACCCTGTGGGAGCGAGCGCGCTCGCGAAAGCGGCGGCACATTCAACATCGTTGGTGACTGACATAACGCGTTCGCGAGCAAGCCCGCTCCCACAGGGTTTTGGGTCGTGTTGCACAGGGATTGCCTAGTCATGAGGACGCCGCAATGAGCAACGTGGTGGTGGTCTATCACAGTGGCTACGGGCACACCCGCGTCTTGGCCGAAGCCGTGGCCCAAGGCGTGGAACGGCACTTGGGCAGCAACTGCCAGTTGATTCCGGTAGAGGAAGTGGACGAGCACTGGGACCAACTGCACCGCGCCGACGCAATCATCTTCGGCGCGCCGACCTACATGGGCAGCGCGTCCGCACCGTTCAAGGCATTCATGGAAGCCACGGCGGCGTTTTACCTGGCGCAGCCCTGGCGCGACAAGCTCGCCGCCGGGTTCACCAACTCCGGTTGCCTATGCGGCGACAAACTCAACACTTTGCTGCAAATGGCGGTGTTTGCCGCGCAGCATTCGATGATCTGGGTCGGCCTCGACCTGCTGCCGGCGCGCTCCGGCATCGGCGTGTTCGACGGGCAACTGAATCGCCTCGGCAGCTCGCTCGGCGCCATGGCTCAGTCCAACGTCGAGCAATCCCCTGAATTTGCCCCTCCGCTCGAAGACCGCTGCACCGCCGCGCACCTTGGCGAACGGGTAGCGCGACTGGCCGAGCGCATGGGCCACTCACCGATTTGAACCCCAGGGCTGCGAAGCAGTTGTAAATCTGGACTACTCGGTTTGTCTGAATGGACGTAGGGGGTTGCTTCGCAACCCAACGGGGCGGTGCGGCGATCCGACAAGCCCCCTCGCCACAGGGTTGCTCGCCTGAAAGGATTACGCGGTGGCGGGTTTTTTGGCATCGGGCGCCAGCAGCGGGGGGCTTATTGGCTTTGGAGTTGGGCGGGGCGGGTGGGCAGGGTGCGCACGGTGCGGCAACGCCAGGCAAACGGATTGATGCCTTCGCTGCGGGTGAAAATGTGGCAGAAGTGCGCCTGATCGCAAAAGCCGCATTCGAGGCTGATCTGCGTCAGGCTCAGGTCGGTGTTCTGGATCAATTGCTTGGCGCGGGCGATGCGCTGGTGGCGGATCCAGTCTTGTGGCGAGAGCCCGGTGCTGCACTTGAACGCACGCGAGAAATGACTGCGCGAGAGCGCGCAAGCGCTGGCCAGTTCGGTGACTTCAACGCTGTCACCGAGGCGTTCGAGGATCAGTTGCTTGGCCAGCCTTTCGCGCCACGGGGTCAGGCCACCGGTGGTTTTCTTGCGCGTTTCAGTGATCGTCGCGCGAGCGATGTTTTGCTGAGAATGGGCCATGACAAATGTCCGTGTCGGTGAGCTTCATTCTTGAGCGCAGGGCTCCGGGCGGCGAGTTAAACGTTGTTAATTCGGTCATCGTTCAGGAGGAACAACGGCCCTGACTCAGCACATTGCTGCAATTTCCGCCGTGACCGCACGTGCAGAATCGAGGTCATCTGGCGGCGCTGTGCGCGGTCTTTTTTTGATCGATCAAAGGTGAAGGGCATGAAACATTCTCTGTTGGAACGTGCGGCCAATGTCCCGCTGATCGAGTAAAGTCCCTCTGGCTCACCACACACACAGGAACCGTGCCCATGAACCGTAACGATCTGCGCCGCGTCGACATGAACCTGTTGGTGATTTTCGAGGCGTTGATGTTCGAGAAGAACCTCACCCGTGTGGCCGAGAAACTGTTCATGGGCCAACCGGCAGTCAGTGCGGCGCTGGGGCGCTTGCGCGACCTGTTCGACGATCCGCTGTTGCTGCGCAACGGTCGCGGCATGGAGCCGACGGCGCGGGCGCTGGCGATTCTCAAGGAACTGCAGCCGGCGATGGATGTGATTTCCGGGGCCGTCAGCCGGGCCAAGGAGTTTGAGCCGGCGACCAGTTGCGATGTGTTTCGCATCGGCCTGTCGGACGATGCCGAGTTCGGCTTGTTTCCACCGTTGCTGCGGCAATTGCAGGAAGAGGCGCCGGGGATCGTGGTGGTGGTGCGTCGCGCCAATTACCTGTTGATGCCGACCTTGTTGGCTTCGGGGGAAATCTCGGTGGGGGTGAGTTACACCACGGATTTGCCGGCGAATGCCAAGTGCAAGAAGTTGCGCGACATCCCGTGCAAGGTGCTGCGCGGGGATAAACGGCCGGGCACGCTGACGCTGGATGAGTACTGTGAGCGGCCGCATGCGATGGTGTCGTTTTCTGGCGACTTGAGCGGGAATATCGATCTGGACCTGGCGAAGGTTGGCCGTAGCCGCCGCGTGGTGTTGGGCGTGCCGCAGTTCAGCGGCTTGCGCGCCTTGCTCGCGGGCACCGAGATGATCGCTACCGTGCCAGACTATGCCGCCTGTGCGCTGGTGGAAGGCTGTGGGTTGCGCGCTGAAGATCCACCGTTTGCCATCGATGCGGCGCAGTTGTCGATGGCCTGGAGCGGCGTGCATGACAATGACCCGGCAGAGCGATGGCTGCGCTCGCGGATCGCCGAGTTCATGTCCCGCCCTTTGCCGCTTTCTTCCTGATCGCGCCCGCCCGCCCGCCGCCCCATTCCCTACCGAATACACCGATCAAAAATTGTGGGAGCCGGCTCGCCCACGAAAGCGGCCCGCCCGCCGCCCCCATTCTTTACCGAATACACCCGATCAAAACTGTGGGAGCGGGCTTGCTCGCGAAAGCGGCCTAACAGCCGCCGCCGTCTGCGCCGAAAGCGAGAAAAGCCGAACGGTGCATCAGCGATTCAACGTCCAGATCAAAACGTTCGCTTACCAGCTCAAGTTTGACTCCAGGCCCGCTGTCCGAAAAAGAGCACACCCATCCAATTTTTCCCGCCGCCACACCTTCACTATCGAATGACATCCCGGCGCCTCCCTGCCGGTGGTTTTTCATTTGCGCAGGTAGCCCATGAACGCTTCGCGACGGGATCAACAGGCCCAGGACTTCGGGCTGTTATTTTTGCGACTCAGCGGCAGTTTGTTGCTGCTGTGGGTGCACGGTTTGCCGAAGCTGCTTAACTACAGCGCTCAACTGCACGTCATCGAAGACCCTTTTCACATGGGCGCGAACGTCACGCTGATGCTGGCGATTTTCGCCGAGGTGCTTTGCCCGCTGCTGATCATTGCCGGGGTGTTGGTGCGTCTGGCGTGCTTGCCGATTTTGTCTGTGTTGCTGATCGCGCTGCTGGTGGTGCACCCGCAATGGAGCCTCGAAGAAGGGCAGTTCGGTTGGCTGTTGCTGATTCTTTTCACCAGCATTTTTATCGCCGGGCCGGGACGGCTGGCGCTCAATGTGCGTTTTTGCGGAGTGTTGCGTTATGCCTGAAACCAACTCGATTGACACGCCGGTGCGGGGTTTCGAGGAAGTCGTGACCCTGGTGATCAAGCACCGGGTCAAGGCCGGTTATGAGGTGCCTTACGAAGCGTGGCTGCGCAATATCGTCAGCATCGCCGGGCAGCAGGACGGGCATTTGGGCGTGGACGTGATGCGCGGCAAAAGCGCCGGGCTCGACATGTACACCTGCGTGCTGCGCTTTTGCACCACCGAGGCGATGCAGCGTTGGCTCGATTCGCCGCAACGGCTGGACCTGGTCAACCTGGCCACGCCGATGCTGGCGGACGGCGACCAGACCGAGGTCAACCCGGTCAATGAATTCTGGTTCGCGCCATCGACCGACACCGCTGCGCCACCGCCGCCGCGCTGGAAGCAAGCCGTGGTGACGTTGCTGGTGATTCTGCCGCACACCTTGCTGGTGCCGCTGATTTGGGGGCCGTTGCTGCGGCTCAACCCCTTGCTCGCCAATTACGTGGTCGCCACGTTCCTGATCACGCTGACCATCGTCGTCTCGGTGGTGTACCTGTTCATGCCGATGGCCACGCGTCTGTTTGCGCCTTGGCTTTCTCATTCCATTTAGCCCAAGGAAACGCGATGAACGCCGATCTGATTTTATTCAATGGCCAATTTCATACCGTTGACCGTGAAAACCCGCGCGCCAGTGCTGTTGCGATCAGCGACGGTCGTTTCGTCGCGGTGGGCACCGACGCTGAGGCCATGGCCCTGCGCGGTTCGGGCACGCAGGTGATCGACCTCAAGGGCCGCTGCGTGATTCCCGGCCTCAACGACTCGCACTTGCACCTGATCCGTGGCGGTTTGAACTACAACCTCGAACTGCGCTGGGAAGGCGTGCCATCGGTGGTCGATGCGTTGCGCATGCTCAAAGAGCAGGCCGACCGTACGCCGACCCCGCAATGGGTGCGCGTGGTGGGTGGCTGGAACGAATTCCAGTTCGCCGAAAAACGCATGCCGACCCTGGAAGAGCTGAACCAGGCCGCACCCGATACCCCGGTGTTCGTGCTGCACCTCTATGACCGCGCCTTGCTCAACCGCGCGGCGCTGCGCGTTGCCGGTTACACCCGCGATACGCCGAACCCGCCGGGCGGGGAAATTGTCCGTGATGCCAACGGCAACCCGACCGGCATGCTGGTGGCGCGGCCGAACGCGATGATTTTGTATTCGACGCTGGCCAAAGGGCCGAAATTGCCCCTGGAATATCAGGTCAACTCGACCCGTCAGTTCATGCGTGAACTCAATCGCCTCGGCCTGACCAGCGCCATCGATGCCGGCGGTGGTTTCCAGAATTACCCGGACGATTACCAGGTGATCGAGCAGTTGGCCAAAGACCAGCAGCTGACGATTCGCATCGCCTACAACTTGTTCACCCAAAAGCCGAAAGAAGAACTCAGCGACTTCAAGAACTGGACCAGCAGCGTGACCCTGCATCAGGGCGACGATTACCTGCGGCACAACGGCGCCGGGGAAATGCTGGTGTTTTCGGCGGCGGATTTCGAGGACTTCCTTGAGCCGCGTCCGGACCTGCCGCAAACCATGGAAGACGAGCTGGAGCCGGTGGTTCGGCACTTGGTCGAGCAGCGCTGGCCGTTCCGCTTGCACGCCACCTACAACGAATCGATCAGCCGCATGCTCGACGTGTTCGAGAAGGTCAACCGCGACATTCCGTTCAACGGTTTGCCGTGGTTTTTCGACCACGCCGAAACCATCACCCCACGCAACATTGAGCGGGTGAGGGCGCTGGGCGGCGGCATCGCGATTCAGGACCGGATGGCGTTCCAGGGCGAGTATTTCGTCGAACGCTACGGTGCCAAAGCCGCCGAAGCGACGCCGCCGATCAAACGCATGTTGGCCGAAGGTGTACCGGTCGGCGCCGGCACCGATGCCACGCGGGTGTCCAGCTACAATCCCTGGACCTCGCTGTACTGGATGGTCAGCGGCCGCACGGTCGGTGGCCTGGAGCTGCACGCCGAGGGCCTGTCGCGGCAGACCGCGCTGGAGCTGTTCACCCACGGCAGCGCCTGGTTCTCTTCCGAGCAAGGCAAGAAAGGCATGATCAAGGTCGGCCAATTGGCGGACGTGGCAGCGTTGAGCGCGGACTTTTTCAGCGTCGATGAAGAGGCGATCAAATGGATCGAGTCGGTGTTGACCGTGGTCGGCGGCAAGGTGGTGTACGCCGCCGGTGATTTCGAAAAACTCGGACCGGCCAGCGTGCCGGTGCTGCCGGACTGGTCGCCGGTGGTGAAGGTGCCAGGTCACTGGCGCCCGACCTCGCCGATGCAAGCGCAGGTTCACCATTGCAGCGGGCCGTGTGGCGTGCACTCCCACAGCCATGAAAAGGCCCGCTTGTCGAACGCGCCGGTCAGCGATTTTGCAGGTTTCTGGGGCGCCTTCGGCTGCTCGTGCTTCGCCTTCTGACATCACAACAAGCGCCGATGCACTGCGTCGGCGCTCACGGTAATACCCATCCATCGAGGAGTTTCACATGAGCAACGTTCCGTACAAACGCCTGAACAAAGACGATGCCGTTGTCCTGTTGGTCGATCACCAGACCGGCCTGATTTCGCTGGTGCAGGATTTCTCGCCGAACGAATTCAAGAACAACGTGCTGGCGCTCGCGGACCTGGCCAAGTTCTTCAAACTGCCGACCATCCTCACCACCAGTTTTGAAAACGGCCCGAACGGCCCGATGGTGCCTGAGCTCAAAGAGTTGTTCCCGGACGCGCCGTACATCCCGCGCCCAGGCCAGATCAACGCCTGGGACAACGAAGATTTCGTCAAAGCCGTCAAGGCCACTGGCCGCAAGCAGCTGATCATCGCCGGTGTGGTGACGGACGTGTGCGTGACCTTCCCGACGCTGTCGGCGTTGGCTGAAGGTTTTGAAGTATTCGTGGTGACTGACGCCTCGGGCACCTTCAACGAAACCGTGCAACAAGCCGCCTGGGCGCGCATGTCGGCGGCCGGTGCTCAACTGGTCAACTGGTTCTCGGTGGCTTGCGAGCTGCAAGGCGACTGGCGCAACGACATGGAAGGCCTGGCGAACCTGCTGTCGCCGCGCATTCCGAACTACCGCAACCTGATGAACAGCTACTCGGTGTTGACCTCGAAGTAAGTTCGTTCAAGTAAATACATCACCTGTGGGAGCGAGCTTGCTCGCGATAGCGGCAGCACATCCAACACACACGTTGGCTGATCTACCGTCTTCGCGAGCAAGCCCGCTCCCACAGTGATTATTGTGTCGGGCGTTTTTGCAGCCAGCCCAGAAAACCTCCTTTCTTGATCGGTGTCGCCGTCGTCATCAACGCCAGCCGGCTGTTCTGCTGCCGCACGGCCTGCAACTTGTTCAACGCCCGACCCACTTCAACCCGTTGTTCCATGCAATGGCGGGTCAGGGATTTATCGATCCGGTAGACGATGCACGACGTCAACGCCGTGAAGGTCGCTTGCGACGGCGTATCGGTGAGGATGCTCTGTTCCCCCATCACTTCACTCGGGCCCATGCGCCCGGCTTCGGTGTGCCCGGCGCCGTCCGGCACGGTTGCGCTGACCACACCGGTGGCGATCACCATCAAGCTCTCCGGGACTTCGCCGACTTCCAGCACCACCTGGCCGGCCGCGTATTGCTGCGCAACCATCGACCGGGCCATTTGATCGCGCTCATCCTCGCTCAGGGAACGGAAGATTTTCACCTCGTCGAGCAACGCCCGTGCGCGGGAGGTCGGTTCAATCACGCCATCGAGTTGCCGTGAAATACCCGCCGCTTCGAGGTGCCGATGCGCCAGGTCGAACAATTGATTGCGCACTTCGCTTTTCTTGCTCAAGTCGGCGATAAAGCCGCTGGCCACGTATTCGGACATGGTTTCGCCAGCCTCCTTGAGCACGGCTTTGGGGGCCGGGTTGAGCAGCAAACTGCTGCTGCCCTGAAGCGTGCGCTCGAGTGCATCGAGCACCCGGCGCGGACGGATGTTGTTCGGCAGTTGAATGCTGATCGACACGCCGTGCATGTTATTCGGCCGGCTGAGGTTGACGATTTTTGCCTTGGCCGCCACCGAGTTCGGCACTACCGCCGTGGTGCCGGCGCTGGTCAGCAGGTGCGTCGCGCGCCAGTCGATGTCCAGCACCTTGCCTTCAACACCGTCGATCACCACAAAGTCATCCACCTGATACGGTTTGGTGGTGTTGAGCACGATCCCGGAAAACACATCGCTCAAGGTGCTTTGCAGCGCCAGACCGACGACGATCGCCACGACGCCAGACGTCGCCAGCAAGCCTTTCACGGGCAACTCCAGGACATAACCGGCCGCCGCCACGATGGCGATCAAAAACACCAGCGCGCCGATCACATCCTGCAGCAACCGACCGCTGTGGCCGACACGGCGCATCAGCACCAAGCCGATGACTTCGGTGAGCACGCGCGCGGCGTACAGCCACCAGAGAATACCCAGCGCCGTGGCGCCCAATTGCGCCACCCGGTCCGCGGCAAACAGCGGTGCCTGCAACGGGCTGACACCGGCGTTGATGACCAGCGCGCTGAACAGCACAAACAGCGCCAGCCGCACGCCGACCCGCGTGACACGGTGCTTGAACGGCGCGAGGTGCCAGAGCACGGCGTCGATCACCAGCAGCAGGGCACTCCAGGACAGCAGGTGAGCGAGGATGAAGGACATGAGCGGAAGCTCCAAAGGGTTGACCAATCTTTTTTGTGGCTGGCCACAGATCACAAACAACCTCGCCACACATTGCTGTGTGGTGAGGTGAGGTGAGGGGGCTCAGTTCAGGTGAGTCTTCAGTTCCAGTGCCGCCTGGCGAACCGCGGCTTTCACTTCCGGAATCTGGCTTAGCGGGTTGAGCAAGCCGAAGTCGTGAATCATGCCGTTGTAGCGCACCGCCGTGACCGGTACGCCGGCCGCATCGAGGTGACGGGCATACGCTTCGCCTTCGTCACGCAACACGTCGAACTCGGCGGTTTGCACCAGGGCTGCCGGCAAGCCTTTGAGTTGTTCGGCGCTGGCTTGCAGCGGCGACGCATGGATCTGCGCACGCTCGGCCTGGTCGGTGGTGTAGTTGTCCCAGAACCAGTTCATCATGCCTTTGGTCAGGAAGTGGCCTTCGGCAAATTGCTGGTACGAGCCAGTGTCAAACTGGCCGTTGGTCACGGGCCACATCAACAACTGGAAGCGCAACGCCGGGGTTTGCTGTTCTTTGGCCATCAACGCCACGACGGCTGCCATGTTGCCGCCGACGCTGTTGCCGGCCACCGCGAGGCGCTTGCCGTCGACTCCGATCTCCTTGCCATGCTCGGCGACCCAACGGGTGGCGGCGTAGGCCTGGTTGATCGCGGTCGGGTAGTGCGCTTCTGGCGACGGCGTGTAATCGACATACACCGCGACGGCGCCAGAGCCGACCACCAAGTCGTGGATCAGACGCTGGTGAGTCGGGTAATCGCCCAGCACCCAGCCACCACCGTGGAAGAACATGAACACCGGCAATTCGCCTTTGAGCTTGGCCGGCCGCACGATTTTCAGGTTGATGGTCTGGCCATCGACCTTGATCGCACGGTCGCTGACGTCCACCCCCGACAAATCAACCTTGACCGAGTTTTGCGCGCCGGTCAGAACCGCGCGGGCCTCTTTCGGGCTCAGTTGCTCAAGTGGCTTGCCGCCACCCGCGGCGAGCGCTTCGAGGAAGGCCTGGGTGTTGTGTTCAACACCTGGGCTGCCCGCAGCGAATGCGTTGCCAACGGCCAGGGCGAGGAGGGAAGCGGTCAGGGTTTTTTTGACGAGGTTCATGGGGGAAATCCTTTTTAATAAGAAGTTGGTCACCTAAGGTCCGGGTCGCTGTTGGCGCTGTGGTTCAGGCCTCAGCAACACCGTGGACACAGATTAATAGGGTGCCGCCAAGGGAAAAAGCGGCTATAAAGCGTTTAACTGTCAACCAGGTCGTGACAATGAACCCGTTCGAAGATATGCGTATTTTTTGCCAGGTCATGGAGTCCGGCAGCTTCACCTCGGCCGCTGACCAATTGGGCCTGTCCAAGCAGTTCGTCAGCCGCCGTTTGATGCAGCTCGAAGAACGCCTCGGCGTGCGCTTGCTCAACCGCTCCACGCGCCGGCTGGACGTGACGCCGCTGGGCCAGAGTTATTACGAGTCGGCGTTGCGCCTGCTCAGCGAAGTAGAGCAAGTGGAGCAGGGCATCGCCGGCCAGACCACCGAGCCGCGCGGGACCATCCGCATCAGCGCGCCGTTGTCGTTTGCGGTGGCGCATCTGGGCTGTCTGCTGCCGCTGTTTTTGCAGCGCTACCGCGACGTCACCGTGGAGGTGGATTTGAGCGATCGCCCGGTGGATTTGCTCAGCGAGGGTTATGACCTGGCGCTGCGCATTGGCACGCTGGAAGACTCGACGTTGATTGCGCGGCGCATCGCGTCCATGCAACGGGTGTATTGCGCGAGTCCGGCGTACCTGGCCGAACGCGGCACACCGCTCAAACCTGAAGACCTGCACCAGCACGACTGTTTGCCTTACGGCCACGGGCGCCAGGTGCAGTGGCGGTTCGACGGACAGGGCAAGCCATTGACCGTGCAGGTGACGGGGCGGATGCGGGTCAATAACGGCGAGTTGCTGCGGGACGCGGCAGTGGCCGGGATGGGGATTACCTACTTGCCGACGTTCATTGTCGGCGCGGCGCTGAAGGACGGGCGGCTGGTGCCGGTGCTGGATGAATTCCGCCCGGCGCCGCTGACGTTGTCGGCGGTGTATCCGCAGCATCGTCAGAGCTCGCGGCCGGTGCAGGCACTGATCGAGTTTTTACGCGAGCGGCTGGATCAGGCGGAGGGTGTGTTGTAGATCAATGGCCCACACCCTCCATTGTGGGAGATCAATGGCTCACACGATCCATTGTGGGAGATCAATGGCTCACACCATCCATTGTGGGAGCGGGCTTGCTCGCGAAGGCGGTGTGTCATTCACCAGTGATGTTGGCTGACACACCGCTTTCGCGAGCAAGCCCGCTCCCACAGGGATTTATGGGGTTTCTGCTTTAGCTGTGATCAGCTGCGCTTGTCATCGCCCACTTCACCGTTGGCGTGAACGCCGCGATCGTCGCCGACCTCGCCGTTGGCATGCACGCCATGGTCATCGCCGACCTGGCCGTTGGCGTGGACGCCGTGGTCATCGCCTAATTCACCGGCGTGGTGAACGCCGTGATTGTCGCCCGGTTCACCATTGGCATGAACGCCATGATCGTCACCCGCTTCGGCATGCGTGCCGTTGCGTCCGGAGGAGGCGTTGTCGCCGGAATGGCCGGGGCCATGGTCGCTGCCGGCGTGGCTGCTGCCACTATGGCCGCCACTGCCGCTGTTTCCACCGCTGCCACTGTTACCGCCGCTGCCGCTGCCACCGTGACTGCCGCCGTTGCCGCCGTTGCCGCCGCCACCGCCGCCACCGCCGCCACCGCCGCCACCAGATCCACCGCCACCGCCATTGCCGCCGCCACCGCCGCCAGATCCGCCGCCGCCATTACCGCCACCACCGCCGCCCGATCCACCGCCACCCCCTCCGCCGGAACCGCCGCCGCCTCCAGAACCACCACCTCCGCTACCCCCATCCTTGGCCTGAGCGCTCGACATCCCGGACAGGCTGTCCGGAATCAATACGGTAGACGCCGACAGAACCGCGCCAATAGCTACTGCAAGTAAAAGCTTGTTGATGTGCATGTCGTTCTCCGTCTTTTCATTCGGGTTGGAACGTTGATGAACAGTGCAACGTGCCGCTGCATTCAGTTGATAAACACCGCAACCTGAATATTTATTCATTTGCAAAATCGACAAACACTGCAGCGCGCAGCTCGACCCGGTTACGCGGGTCAGTGAATGCTCGAGGCCAGTTCGAAAATCGGGATGTACATCAGGATCACGATGACCCCGATCAGCAGGCCGATGAAGGTCATGAGCAAGGGTTCGAACAGGCGCACGAACCATTCGATCCAGCGGCTGATTTCTTCGTCGTAGAAGTCGGCGCTGCGTTCCATCATTTGCCCGAGGTTGCCGGACTGTTCGCCCGCCCGCAGCAAACGCAGGGACACCGGGGTCACCAAATGATTGAGCTCCAGCGCGGTCGACAGCGATTGCCCTTCGCGCACGCGCTCGCACGCCTGGTCCAGCCGCGCGCGCGAGGCCACGGTGAGCAGGTTGCGCACCATGCCCATGGCGGTGACGAGCGGGATGCCGCCTTGCAGCAGAATCCCCAGCGAACGATAGAAGCGCGCCAGTTCGTACATGAAGATGCGTTGATGCACGGCGGGCAGTTTTTCGATCAAACGGTCGACGCCCCGACGAAACGCCGGTTGGCGCTGGAGGAAGGTGAGGGCGACGATGATCGCCAGCACGCTGCCGAAGAATTCGCCTTGGTGGGCGTGCAGGAACATGCCGCTGTTCATCAGCACTTGCGACAGCCAGGGCAGGTTGTCACCCAGCCCTTCGAACACCAGGCTGAAACGCGGCACCACGTAACCCATCAAGAACAACACCACGCCACCGCCCACCACCAGCAACAGCACGGGGTAGATCGAAGCGCTGACGATCTTTTGGCGAACTTCGTCCATCCGTTGGCGATAGCTGACATACCGGCCCAGGGCTTCGCCCACGGCGCCGGTCTTCTCGCTGGACTGCACCAGCGCCACGTAAAGCGGCGGGAACACCGCCGACAACTGGCCCAGCGCCTGGGAGAAGGATTTGCCTTCATACAGCAGGCGCACCAGCTCGCTCAGGGTTTTGCGGGCCTGTGGCGCGGTTTCTTTTTCGGCGAGGCTCTCCAGCGCATCGATCAACGGCAGGCCGGCGTTGAGCAGCGTGGTCAGCTCCTGGCTGAACAACACCAGGTTGAAGGTCTCGCGCTGCTTGAGCCGCAAGGCGCGCCAATGGCGTTCGGCCTGCAGGCTGACGACGCGCAAGCCTTGGTCTTCGACGATGCGCCGGGCTTCGCTGTGGCCGGGCGCCTCGACGGTCATCGAGACCACTCCGGCCTTGCCCACGGCCTTGAGATGAAAGCGCATGGTCGGCTCCCGTCATTGCCAACTGGTGATGTCGGCGTTTTCGCCTTCGCCACCGGGTTGGCTGTCCTTGCCCAGGGACAGCAAATCGTACTCGCCGTTTTCGCCGGGGTAGCGGTAGCTGTAGTTACGGCCCCACGGGTCCTGCGGCAATTTTTTCTGCAAGTACGGGCCGGTCCAGCGGGTTTCCTCGCTGGGCGCGGTGACCAGCGCCTGCAAACCCTGTTCGGTGGACGGATAGTGGCCGACCTCGAGCCGGTACAAATCCAGCGCCTTACCCAAGCCTTCGATTTGCGCCTTGGCCACCTTCACCTCGGAGCGGCCGAGCTGGGCGAAATACTTCGGCGCGACGATCCCGGCCAATAGCCCGAGCACCACCAGCACCACCAACAGTTCGAGCAGGGTGAACCCGCTTTGAGCACGCGGGGCACAACACAGACGCTGATTCATGATGACCTCACACAGTCGGCAGAAGAGTCGCCATCAAGGCGTATGCAATAGCCATGCAAAGGCTTGTGCATCCTTCTGCATGCCCCGTACTACGCGGCTTGGCGCTTTCGGCACAGTGCTTGCGTATGGCTGATTCACGACCGGCCATTGGGGCATTACCCCCACTTTTCGGGGCTGGCCAGGGGAGGCGCAATGCACAAGTCACTCACCACAGGGCTGCTCGGTTGTCTGCTGTTGAGCGGAGTCGCGCAGGCCGATGTGTTCGTCTCCGTGGACGCCAACGGCAGCTACGTCTTGTCCAACGTCCATCGTCCTGGCCGCCACTATGAACGGGTGATTCACGAGCCTGCCGCCGCCGTCGTCAGCCTCGATCAGCAGCCGCAGATGATCGCCGATCAGCCCTATGCCGAACTGGTGTCAGCGGCGGCCACGGCCAATGAATTACCGGCGGCGCTGTTGCACGCGGTGATCAAGACCGAGTCCAGCTACCACGCCGACGCGACCTCGCCCAAAGGCGCCGGTGGACTGATGCAATTGATGCCCGAGACCGCCCGTGAAATGGGGGTCACGGACGTATACGACCCCAAGGCCAACATCCAGGGCGGCGCCAAATACCTCAAGCACTTAATGACCCTGTTCGACAACGACATCGCCCTCGCCGTGGCCGCCTACAACGCCGGGCCGCAAGCGGTGCTGAGCCGTGGCGGGGTCATTCCGCCCTTCGCCGAAACCCAGCGTTACGTGCCCAGCGTGTTGCGCCAATACCGGCGCTTGCAAGGGCTGGCCGTGGACGCGCCGCTGTGAGCGGCCACCCACGGCAGATCGCCCCCAACATTGGGGGCATGGTGGCCCCGGCGGGAAAGTGGGGAATGGGTGGGGAATATCCCCCGGCTTATCAACTCGTTCTCATAACTAGCTGAAAATAAACAGAATTATTTATGGCATGCAGATTGCTCAAGGGCATTTGTCGAGAATTATTCCTGTGAGCATCCACAGCGAGGACCGTGATCATGACCGGCATACCCCACGTTCATCACTTGGTTAATCTGTTGCTGTTTTTCGCGCCGCTGTTCGGCATCGAGCTGGCCGAAGCCGCTGCGCGCTGCGAACGAACTCTGGTGGCGAACGTCGTGGCGCTGGACCAGCCGCTGATGTTCAACCGCCTCGGCGCGCAGAACGTCAACGGCATGATGTTCGCCCTGCGCCGCGATGTGGTCGACGACCATAACCTGTCCCTGGCCCAGGGCGGCGCTGCCGTGCCGGGCAAGGTGTCGCTGCGGCCCGACAAGCGTCCGCGGCCGTTGGTGCTGCGCGTGGCGGCCGGCGATTGCCTGGCCATCAACCTGCAAAACCTGCTGGCGTATCAGGCCAACCCGAACAATCACTTCGAGAATGACGATGAAGGCGAGGAAGAGGGTGGGGCAGAAGGTATTGGCGGCGGTGGCGGTGAAGGCTTCAAGGCCGATGAGCAGGTGGCCGACCGTCATGTCGGGTTCCAGGTCAACGGCCTGCAAGCGGTCAACAGTATCGATGACATCGCATCCTTTACCGGCCGCAACGCCAACAGTTTGATCGCTCCCGGTGCGACGCGCTCCTACACCTTGTACGCCGAGCGCGAAGGCGCGTTTGACGTCAGCAGCCGTGGCGCCACTTTCGGCGGTGAAGGCGCGGCGGGCAACAACGCCAACGGTCTTTTCGCCCAAGTGGTGGTAGTGCCCAAGGGCGGCCGCACCTATCGCAACACGGTGACCGAAGAAGAGATGCGCCTGGCCAGCACCGGTCGCACGCCGGCCGGTCAGCCGATTGTCGATTACCAGGCGCGCTACCCGCAGCGCGAGCCGTGGATCCGTGAAGGCAAGGCCGGCCTGCCCATCATCGGCATGGTGGATGGCTCGGAAATCATTTCTGGCGAGAGTGATGCCATCGTCATGGGCAGCAACGCCGACGGCAGTTTCCCGCCCGCGACCTATCCGCTGGAAGCCATGGGCAAACGCAACCCGGCATTGCCCAACCGGTTGGAGCCGTTCCGCGATTTCGCCGCGCAGTTCCAGGATGAGACGGCGGTGACCCAGGCCTTTCCCGCCTACTTTGCGGACCCGGTGATGGGCCATGTGCTGGAGCCGACCCGCGACTCGTTCATGATCAACTATGGCTCCGGTGGCATGGGCGCCGAGGTGCTCGCCAACCGCTTGGGCGTGGGGCCGATGCACGACTGTCTGTCCTGCGCCTATGAGGAATTTTTTCTCAGTTCGCACACCGTCGGCGATGTGGCGATGCTGGTGGACGTGCCGGCCAACACCGGCCTGGAAAACATTCGTCCCGGCGAAACCCCGCGCGCCGATCAGGTCGGGGTGAAAGCGACCATGGCGCTGTACCCGTCCGAACCGTCCAACGTCAACCACAGCTACATCGGTGACTTCGTCAAATTCCGCAACACGCACAACGGTTACGAGCACCACATCTTTCACCTGCACGGTCATCAGTGGCTGTACAACCCCAACGACGACAACACCGATTATCTGGACGCCCAGGGCATCGGTCCGGGTGCCGGCTACACCTATGAAATTGCCAACGGTGGTTCGGGCAACCGAAACCGGGTGGCGGGCGATGCGATCTATCACTGCCACTTCTACCCGCACTTCGCCCAAGGCATGTGGAGCATGTGGCGGGTGCACGATGTGTTTGAAGAAGGCACCAGACTCGAGGTATCGCAACAGGGCGCCGACGGCTTCCACAGCGAACCGTACGCCCTGCGCAGCGGCAAACCGGCCGCCGGCGCGCGGGCCTTGCCGGATGGCGAGATCATCGCCGGGACACCCATTCCTGCTGTCGTGCCGCTGCCGGGCAAAGCCATGGCGCCGATGCCGGGCAAAGTTGCCGTGGTGCCGAAAATCGGTGAAACGCAGGTGGCGGGCAACGACGATGACGACGACGGCGAGCATCAGGGCGGTGCCACGCAAGCCATCGGTTCTCTGGCATTGGTGGATCGCAGCGAAGCCAACCGCAATGCCGACGGCAGTCTGAAAAACCCCGGTTATCCATTCTGGATCGGCGGCATGGAAAGTTCCGTTGGCCAACGCCCGCCAACACCGCCGCTGGACATGCTCGACGCGGCCAAGGCCCAAGCCTTGAAAGGCAGCGGCAACAGCTTGTGGGCCAATCTCGATCCGGCTCAATCCGGTGGTTGGGACGGCGGGCTGGGCCGGCATTCGCTGGACGGTTTCTCCTCCGGTGGCGCGGCGCGCACCGTTACCACCTCGCTGGATTTCTCCAAGGAAGTCACGCGGGCCAAACCGATTTACATGCCGGAAGAGGGCACCGAAGTCGAACAGGCGGCCATGGCCTTCCACGCGAAAAAGGATCACCCCAGCTTTGCGTTGCTGCCCGGCAATCAGATTGTCGCGCGTAACTTCCGCACCAACGGCGCATTGCCGATCGCCGGCGCGCCGTACTACGAACCGTGCATGGATGACCGGCAAAAACGCCTGACCGCCAGCGCCGGCACGGGTGAGTTCGCCAGCGGCGAGCGGGTCGACGGCATGTCCTTTACCGGCTCATCGAGCTTCACCGCCGACCGTCCGCGGATCTACAAAGCGGCGAATATCCAGTTCGACGCGGTGTACAACAAGGTCGGCTACCACTTCCCGCAGGCGCGCATTCTTGCGCTGTGGGAAGACGCCTGGCCGGTGATCACCAAGCAGCGTCCGCCGGAACCGCTGGTGATGCGCATGAACACCTTCGACTGCGTGCAATACCAGCAAACCAACCTGGTGCCGGCCACCTATGAAATGGACGATTACCAGGTGCGTACGCCGACCGACGTGATCGGCCAGCACATTCACTTGCCGAAATGGGATCTGGTGTCGGCCGACGGCTCGTCCAACGGCTGGAACTACGAAGACGGCGTGCTTTCCCCCGGCGCCGTGGTCGAGCGCATCCACGCCATTCGTGAGTTCAACCAATGCGAAGGCACCGATCCGCGTGACGGTACCCCGGCGTGCCCGAAAGCCAAAAATCACCCGTACTTCGGCCAGTTTGGCCGGGCGGACTGGCTCGGTGCACGGACGGCGATGCAGCGCTGGTTTGTCGACCCGGTGGTGAACACCAAAGGTATCGACCGTGGGCTGGGGACGATTTTCACCCATGACCACCTCGGTCCATCGACGCACCAACAGATTGGCCTGTACGCCACGGTACTCGCGGAACCGGCCGGTTCGACCTGGTTCCATGCCGAAACCGGCGAACCGTTGTACAGCGGCGCGCGCCAGGACGGCGGCCCGACTTCATGGCAAGCGGTGGTGTCCACCGGTGACCTGGACGGCGACGGCAAGAACGACAGCTTCCGCGAATTCTTCCTCGAATACAGCGACTTTCAGCACGCCTATGAAGCCGGGGTGTATGTGGGCGCCGGCCCGAATGGAGTGCCGGACCCGCAGGCGTTCCCGGCCACGGCTGACAGCTTCCGCTACGCGATCAACCCGCCGGTGCGGGACAACACCAGCACCTTGCTCGAAGCCGTGGTCGAGTTGCGCGGCGGGGTCAAGCCCGGTTGCCCGAGCCGGCCATGCCCACAGGCGATCTCGGTCGATGACCCGGGCATGTTCGTCGTCAATTACCGCAACGAGCCGCTGGCCCTGCGGGTGTTCGACCCGAACAAGGTCGGCCCGGACGGCAAGCGCGGCATGCAGGCCGATGGTCTCGGCGGCGACCTCGCGTACGCCATGCACAGCCGCACCGACCGCGCGATCCCGGCGCTGAACCTGGCACCGAACCTGATCACCTCGGCCACCGGCCCCACTGGCGGCACCACGTTGTTCCCGCCGCACATCAACCGTGGCGGCGCGGAACCCGGTGATCCGTTCACGCCGATGCTGCGTACCTACACCGGTGACAATGTGCGGCTGCGGGTACACGCCGGGGGGCATGAAGAAGAACACAACGTGACCCTGCACGGCGTGAAGTGGCTGCAAAGCGGTTCCGGTTACGGCAACAGCTCCAACTCGGGCTGGCGCGCGTCGCAGATGGTCGGGATCTCCGAGCAGATGGGCTTTATTGCGCCGGTGTCGATGCTCTCCAGTTCAGCGGCCACCACGGGTGACTACCTGTACTCGATGGACGCTTCCATCGAAGGCTACTGGAACGGTATCTGGGGCGTGATGCGCAACTACACCGCGCAACGCAACGATCTGTTCGCACTGCCGAACAACCCGAAACCGGCCGGCATGCGCAACACCGTGGCGTTCGACGGCACCTGCCCACGGATCAGCGCCAACCCCAACGGCATCGGCACCCGGCCGACGGTGCAACGCAACTATGAAGTGGTGGCGGCGCTGGCCAACGACATCCTCGCCAACCCACTGGGCCTGGCCATCGGCGACCCGGCGGGGTTGGGTCAGCATGTCGGCGGGCCGCTGAATCCGGCGGGCGGCACCCTGGTGTTCAACTCGCGAGCGGTGAGCATTCCACAGGTCACGGTGACCGACCCCGAGGATGGTGAAACCTTCACCATCGGTGGCCAAAGCGGGCCGTTGCATGACCCGACCGCGATCCTGTATGTGCGCAAGTCCGATCTCGACACCGCCACCGGCAAGCTCAAGCCCGGTGTGCCTGTCGAACCGCTGGTGCTGCGTGCGGCGGCGGGTGACTGCATCAACATCACCCTGGAAAACCGCTTGCCGAGCGTGATGCCGGACCTGGCCCAGACCGCGATCCTGCAGGGCCTGGCCAAACGTGATCGCAACGACGGCCAAGGCTCGACCACCTTCAACAACAACTTGCTGCGCCCGTCCAGTCACGTGGGGTTGCATGCGCAACTGCTGGCGTACGACATCACCAAATCCGATGGCACCAACGTCGGCGCCAACCCGATCCAGACCGTGCCACCGCGCGTCGGCAACAGCGGCGCGTACCCGACCCGCACGTATCAGTACTACGCCGGGCACCTGGAGCGCGAAGGCAAACCGGTGTCGCAAGTGGGCCGCAGCGTCGACAACATCAACGCCACGGCGGTGGAGTTCGGCGGGTTGAACATCACGCCGGCGGACGTGATCAAGCAGCCGCAAAAAGGCCTGGGCGGGGCGATGAGCATCCTGCCGATTGGCGCGACCTGGGCCGACGATGCCCGCAAAGTGTCGGCGACGGTCACGGCGCCGGGGCTGACCGCTTACCGCGACTTTGCGCTGGTCTGGCAAAAAGCCCTGAACCTGCGCTGGGCCAACGGTCGGCCGGTGGAAGGCATTGCCTCGGAAGGCAACGGCGTGCCCAACGACCCGAAAGACAACGCCGGCATGGCCATCAACTACAAGGCCGAACCGCTGTGGTATCGCTTCGGCCTGGCCCCGGATGCGCCGTTCGGCCGCGCCGATGGCCATGGTTATGGCGACGTACCCAATGCGCACATGGCCTACAGCAACGCGCTGGTGGGCGGCGATCCGCAGACGCCGGTGCTCTACGCGAAACCGGGTCAACCGTTCCGGCTGCACACGTTGATGCCGTCCGGTGGCAGTCGCGGCTCGACGTTCCAGCTCGATGGCCACCTGTGGTCGGTCAACCCGTTCCTGTCGGAGAAGAGCGACACCGGTGGCTACCCGATGGGTTCGCCGGGCGTGGGTTCGGTGCGGTTTGGCCTTAACCCGATGTCGATGTACGTCGGTGCCCGGGAAAGCCTGTTGCCAGCGGCGCACTACAGCTCCATGCACCCGAGCGCCGGGGGAGTGAATGCGATTCCTGGGGACTACCTGTTCCGCGACAACGCCTCGTTCGGCAACACCGCCGGGCTGTGGGGGTTGCTGCGCGTAACCAACGAACCCGAACCGGCCCCGGCGCCGTAACGCCAGGGATGGGGGGATGGCACCCCCTGAGGCGATCCGAGATCTGAAGGAGAGTGTTGTCATGAACAGGATCATCAAAATCAGCGCGTGCGCGCTGGCCGTCGCGGTGGCGCTGATTGCCCTCGGCGTCTGGCGCACCGCGCCACCGGACACGGTGGGCGCGGCCGCTGGCCAGCAGCTGTCCCGCGATGGCGTGTCGATCACATTCGACGTCAAGCCGCTGGCCGAGGACGGCGTGCTGCGCGAAGGCGGGTTTGCCGACGTGCAGTTCCGGGTCACTGACAGCGCTTCCGGCCAGCCCTTGTCCGGGGTCAATCCCGGCGCCTGGCTCGACCCGCAAACCCTCGCCGCCGACCAGGCCCAGGGCCGTGACCGGAGCTGCAAGTCACGGGTCGGGGTGTTCCTCAAATCGAGCATCGGCGCGCGGCCGCTGCTCGACCTCAACAGCTATTTCCTGCTGGTGATGAACCGTGACGCCAGCGTCTCGGTGGTCGATCCGTCGGTATCGGTGGGCGGCATCACCAGCACCATGGCGCGGATCGACCTCAAGCAAGCGCCGATGGATTGGGTGACGCCCAAGGACAATAAACGGGTGTTCGTGTCGATGCCGACCGCCAATGAAGTCGCGGTGATCGACAGCGCGCAATTCAAGTTGCTCGGCTCGGTCGCCGCCGGCAACCAGCCGGTGCGCGTGGCCCTGCAACCGGACGAGCGCCTGCTGTGGGTCGGCAATAACGCGTCGAAGGCCGAAGAGTCCGGGGTCACGGTGATCGACACCGCCAGCCTCAAGCCGCTCAAACACCTGGCCACGGGCGGCGGCCACCACGAAATCGCCTTCAGCAAGGACAGCCGCCATGCCTTCGTCAGCAACCGCGACGACGGCACGCTGAGCATCATCGATATCGCCAGCCTGACCATCAGCAAGCAACTGAAAACCGGCACTCACCCACTGTCGGTGGCGTACTCGCCACTGTCGCGGGCGGTGTACGTGGCCGACGGTGAGGACGGCACGGTGACCGTGGTCGACAGCAGCAGCCTGGCCGTGCGCCGGGTGATCAAGCTCAAGCAAGGCCTGGGCCCGATGGGCTTCAGCGCGGACGGGCGTTTTGGCGTGGTCCTCAACACTCTGGAAAACCAGGCGGCGGTGATCGACGCCGCCACCGACTCGATGATCCATGAACTGGACGTCGCCGCCGAACCCTACCAAGTGGTGTTCACCAAGGCTTACGCCTACGTGCGCGGCCTGGCCTCGGCCAAAGTCACCATGATCAACCTGTCGTCCCTCGGCGCAGGTCGCATGCCGATCAGCCAGGGCTTCGAAGCCGGGCCGCAGATGCCACGGCTGGCCGGCGATTTGCCGCTGGCGTCGAGCCTCGCGGTGTCGCGCGATGACAACGCGGTGTTCGTGGTCAACCCGGTGGACAACACCACCTACTTCTACGCCGAAGGCATGAACGCGCCGATGTCCGGTTACCCCAATCGCGGGCAAGTGGCGCGGGCGGCGATGGTCATCGACCGCAGCCTGCGCGAGGTCCAGCCGGGGCTGTACAGCGCGCGTATCAAGCTGCCGGCGGCGGGGCGTTTCGACGTGGCGTTCCTGCTCAACCAGCCGAACATCATCCATTGCTTCACCGCGCAGGTTGAGCCCGACACCACTCTCGATCCACGTCCCGGCGTGCCGACAGTGGAATTCATGCTCGACAAGGCGACGGCGACTCTCGGCAGTCCGTACACCGTGCGTTTCCGTATCGTCCAGGGCCAGCACAAGGCGCAGCGCAGCGGCGTGAAAGACGTGCAGGTGCGCTACTTCCGCGCGCCGACGTCACGGGCGCAGCAAGTCGCCGCGCTGGAAGTCGGCAACGGCATTTATGAAGCCCCGGTGAGCCTCGACCAGCACGGCGCCTGGTACCTGCACGTGCGTGCGGCGTCCCTCGGCGCGAGTTTCGATGACAAGACCTTTGCCAGCGTTCGGGTGTTGCCCGGCGACGTCCAATGAAGAGGAAATCGACATGAACCGATTCGCACACCGTGGCCTGCTGACGTTCTGCCTGTTGGCGCTCGGCATCGGCCAAGCCCTGGCGCACTCGACGGACGAGCATGCCGGGCACGACATGCCCGCCAAAAGCGCTACCTCGGAAAGCGCCCAGGTCAAATTCGCCGACGTCGCGCTGGTGGACCAGAACGGCAAACCGGTGCGTCTCGAAAAAGACTTGGTGACCAACAAGATTGTGGTCATGAGCTTCATCTACACCAGTTGCACCACGGTGTGCCCGGTGGTGTCGTCGATCATGGGCAAGGTACAGAAACAGCTCGGGGCGCGGGTCGGCAGCGAGGTGCAACTGGTGTCGATCAGCATCGACCCGCAACGCGACGACGCCCGGCGTCTGAACGACTACGCGCGCAACTTCCAGAAAGGTCCGGGCTGGAGCTGGCTGACCGGCACTGCGCAATCGATCAACGAAACCCTCAAGGGCCTCGGCACCTTCAGCGGCGACTTCAAAAACCATCAACCGCTGATTCTGGTCGGCGACGGCAACAGTCGGCACTGGACGCGTTATTACGGCTTCACCGACCCGGCCGTGCTGACCCGCGAAGTGGAAAAACTCAGCGGCCAGCGCAATGCCCACGCCAAGCACACTGCCATTGCCATGGAGCAACAGCCATGAAAGCCCTCCCGTTGATCATCCTGACCATGTGTTTTTGTCTGTTCAGCTTGATTGCGCTGGCCCATGAAGACCACGCGGCGCCCGTGCCGGCGGTGGCGGCCGCGCAACCGGCGAGCGGCACCCACGACGCGAAAACCTGGTTCACCGACACGCCGTTGCAAGACCAGAACGGCCAGACCTTGCGCTTCTACAGCGACGCGCTGCACAACCGCGTGGTGCTGCTGAACGTGATTTTCACCAGTTGCAATGACGCCTGCCCGCTGATCACCCGCAAGCTCAAGGAAGTGCGTGAGCTGCTGGGCGACAAGGCCGACGGCATCACTTTTATCTCCCTTACCAGTGATCCGCTGCGCGATACCCCGGCGGTACTCAAGGCTTACACCTTGAAGCAGGGCGTTGATGGGCCCCACTGGCTTTTTCTTACTGGCGACAAGGTGCAAATGGACCTTGTACTGGGGCGCATCGGCCAGATCGTGCCGACCCCCGAGCAGCATTCAACACAGTTGATCGTGGGCGACGTGGCCAACAAACGCTGGAGCAAAATCCGTCCCGATGCACCGCCCGCCGCCATTGCCCAGCGCTTGCAGTTGCTGACAATGCCCGTGGCCGGCCGTTGAGCGCACGCCATGAACACGTCCCTGGTCATCAGCCTGATTCTGCTGTGCGGCGTGAGCCTCGCCGCCCAGGCGTTACCGCTGAACCCCAGCGAAAGCGCCGGCAAACGGCTGTATCGCGAGGGCGTGTCCAGCAGCGGTGAGCCGATCATGGCGCGGATCGGCGTGGCGGACATGTTGCTGCCGGCCAGCAGCCTGCCGTGCGCCAATTGCCACGGCGCCGATGGCCAGGGCCGACCCGAAGGCGGGGTGCGGCCGCCGGACCTGAACTGGTCGCGGCTCACCAGCACCTACGGTCAGCAGCAGATCAATGGCCGCCAGTACCCGGCGTACACCGAAGGCACGTTGGCGCGGGTGATTCAGGAGGGACGCGATCCGGGTAATAACCGGCTCGACCCAGCCATGCCGCGCTTCGTGTTGTCGATGAACGATCAGCGCAACCTCACCGCGTATCTGAAGCGTCTGGCCGATGATCGCGATCCCGGCCTCACCGACGACACCCTGCAACTGGGGACTCTATTGCCGAGTCAGGGACCGTTGGCGGAGGAGGGCGCGACGGTGGCGGCAGTACTGAACGGCAGCGTGGCGCAGATCAACGAGGCGGGCGGGATTCATGGCCGGCAACTGCGCCTGACCATTGTCGATCCGGGCCCGGACCGCGCCAGTGCCGAGCAGGCGCTGGAACGGTTGCTTACCCAGGAGCAAGTGTTCGCGCTGATTGCGCCACTGGCCCCGGCGCTGGATGCGGATCTGGCGGCGCGGCTGGAGCAGGCCGGGGTGCCGCTGATCGGGCCGCTGGCGCTGGGCGCCGCGCAAACCGGTCGGCAGATTTTCGAACCGCTGCCGGGGCTGCGCGAGCAGATGATCGCGCTCGCCGATTACGCCACCGCCAGCTTGCGGGTGCTGCAAGGGCCGACGTTGATTACTTTTCCGGACGAGCCCGGCCAGCGCCAGATGGCGCAAAACCTCGGCCAGTACCTGCGAGATCACGGCTGGCAGAACGTCGCGCTGCACGCCTACGACTCGGCGCAAGACCAACTGCCGCTGGGCTCGCGGTCGGTGTTTTATCTGGGCAGCGGCGGCGGGTTCAGTCGCCTCGCCGAACGCTTGCAAGCGGCGGGGCAGGTGCCTTACCTGTTCGCCGCGTCGAATCAGGTGGCCGGCGATCTGTTGCAGGTGCCCAGTGGTTTTTCCCGGCGAGTGTTTCTGGCTTATCCATTCGTGCCCAGTGACTGGACGCTGGCTGGCCGTCTGGCGCTGACCCAGTTGCGCGAGCATCAGGGCCTCGGCGGTCAGCACGCGGTGCTGCAAGTGGGCGCGTTCAGTTCGATGCTGCTGCTCAGCGAAGGCATGAAGCAGGCCGGGCGCGACGCCAGCCGCGAGAAGCTGATCAGCGCACTCGAAGGCTTGCACGATTTCGACACCGGGCTGACGCCACTGATCAGCTTCGGCCCGGGCCGGCGCCTGGGTCTGAGCGGCGCCCATGTGGTGACTGTGGATCTGCCGGACCAGCGCTTTTACCTGGTCGCCCCTTACAAACCGATTGCTGCGACCCCTTGAATAAATGGAGGCCTCGATCATGACGCTCAAGACTCTGCTGATCCTGCTGACGCTGTGGGTGCCCGTGGCGTTCGCGAGTAATGGCCCGGCCGCCGCGCGGGTCAATGGCGAGGAAATTTCCGAGTTTCGCCTGGAGCGCTATTTCGCTGAATTCCTCGAAGATCAGGGCCGCGCGGTGGGCAGCATCCGTAATCCCAAGGCCTACAAGCAGCTGCGGCAGGCGGCGCTCACGGCGTTGATCGACAAGGAGTTGCTGTGGCAGGAAGCCGTCAAGCGCGGCGTGGTGATCAGCGACGAAACGGTGCAGAGCCAGGTCGAGCAGACCCGCCAGGCCATGGGCGGTGCTGAAGTGTTCATCCGGCGCCTGCAAGACGCCGGTTTCGACGAGGCCGCCTACGCCGAGTACACCCGTCGCGAACTCGCCGCCCAGCAAGTGTTTGCCGAACTGACCCGGGTCAATGAGCCGGATGAACAACAGGTCCGCGCGTTCTTCGAGGAGCACCGTGAAGAGATGCGTCAACCCGAGCAGATTCAGGCCCGGCATATCCTGGTCAAAGTGCCTCAAGGGGCCGATGCCGCCACAGTTGAAGCAGCGCGACTACGCTTAGAGGAGATGCGCGTGAAAATCAGCCAGGGCGAAGACTTTGCCAGCGTCGCCCGGGCCGGTTCCGAAGACGCGACCGCCAGCGAGGGCGGGGATCTGGGGTACTTCCCTCGCGGGCGCATGATGCCCGAGTTCGATGCGGCAGCGTTTGCCCTGGCACCGGGCGTCGTCAGTTCACCGGTACGCACACCGCTGGGCTGGCACTTGATTGTCCAGACGAACCACTTGGAGGCCAGCGATGTCACAGAAATGCAGGGGCTTGAAATGGTTCGGGCGTACCTTGCCCGACAGCAACAAGCCCAGGCTCGTCTTCAGGCCCTGGCGCAACTGCGATCGAGCAATCGAATCGAGCGGATTGATGATGACTGAGGCTTCACCCCCCAATTGTGGGGAAAGCTTCAGGGCAAATCCGTGCGCTTCCCCGCCTTTGGGGGACGGGGTTTCTGGGCGAAAAGGTTTTGTCATGGAAATCAAACACGTGCAACGGTCAAAAACCGGCGCTCAGCCTGGCATGAAGTGTGCGTTAGCCTGATTGAGGCGCGTACTCCCAGGCACGAATTTCGGACCTGTGGTTTCAAGGAGTCCACCTTGTTAAACAAAGTACTGGTTGTTGAAGACGAACAGCTGCTTGCACACAACCTCCAGGATTATCTGGCGGCGCAAGGGCTGGAAGTCCGGATAGCTCACGAAGGGGCCAAGGCCATCGGCGACGCCGAGGGTTATGCGCCCGATGTGATGGTGTTCGATTACCGCTTGCCCGATATGGAAGGTTTCGACGTTCTCGACGCGGTCCGCCAACAGAACAGGAATTGCCATTTTGTGCTGATTACAGGGCATCCAACCGCTGAAGTCTGTGAGCGGGCCCGGCAACTTGGCGTCAGCCACATCCTGTTCAAACCGTTTCCCCTGGCGGAACTGGCCCGTGCAGTCTGTGACCTTTTAGGGATGGAGCGCGAACCCAAGGCAGGCGTGAGCACCTCCGAAGGCTTCGTCGAACGACGCCAGAGCAGGATCGAGAGTTTCCCGCTGCAGTTGTACGACGGCAGTTGGGTGCTGGCGGACCGCCGACGATCTTCGGCTTCCATGGCACCAGACGACGGACAATTGCTCACCGGGGAGTAAAGGCGCGACAAGCCGTTCCGGTACACGCCGTAATTGCTCGCCGCGTCGACAGGGCTCAAAGCCCCCGGCGTTGGAGAGCAAGCCATGGACCGTCTATCCCTAGCCGTAGAACCGGCGCTGTTGGACTGCGTACCGTCTCGTTTTTCCAGTGAGCAACTGGCCCAGGCTCGCTCCCGTGCCGCCACCTCCGGCGAACGGGTGCTCGATGCCCTCGGCGTGTTGTGCGAACTGGCCCCCATGCCCTTCATCCAGTGCCTCGGCGCGACCCTGCATTATCCGGTGCTCGACACCGACACGCTGTTTCAAGCCACCCCGGTGTTCGACCGGGTCACCCTGGCCCAATGCCTCAAGCGCGAATTCATCCTGCTGCGCCACGAGGATGCGGTCATTGGCGTGTTCGCCGATCCCTTCGACACCTCGCGCCTGGCCTGGATCGACGACTGCCTGCACGGCGCGCCGCTGTATCTGGTGCATGCCGACGACCTGAAAGCCTACCTGGCGCGCCACGAAGAAAGCTTCCACGCGGTGGAATCGCTCAACGCCCAGGCCGACGCCAATGTCGAAATCGACACCCTGCAAAGCCTGTCGCTGACCAGCATCAGCGAAGACGCGAGCGTGGTCGTCAAACTGGTCAACTCGACCCTGTACGACGCGCTGAAAATGCACGCCAGCGACATTCATCTGGGCACCACCGGCAGCGGCCTGGTGATCAAGTACCGCATCGACGGCGTGCTCAACAACATCAGCAAGATCCAGGGCAACGAGTTCGCCGAGCAGGTGATTTCCCGGGTCAAAGTCATGGCCGAACTTGATATCGGCGAAAAACGCGTGCCCCAGGACGGTCGTTTCAAGATCGGCATCAGTGGTCGGCAGATCGACTTCCGGGTGTCGATCATGCCGAGCATTTTTGGCGAAGACGCGGTGCTGCGGGTGCTCGACAAACAGGATCTGGCGGACAAGGTCAGCGGCGTGCAGCTACAGGCGCTGGGCTTTGAAGACGAAACCCTGCACCAGTTGCGCCGGCTGGCCGCCGAGCCCTACGGCATGGTGCTGGTGACCGGCCCCACCGGCAGCGGCAAGACCACCACGCTGTACGCGATGATCACCGAGATCAACCACGGCGTGGACAAGATCATCACCATCGAAGACCCGGTCGAATATCAGCTGCCGGGCGTGCTGCAAATTCCTGTGAATGAAAAGAAAGGCCTGACCTTCGCCCGGGGTTTGCGCTCGATCCTGCGCCACGACCCGGACAAAATCATGGTCGGTGAAATCCGTGACCCCGACACCGCACAGATCGCCGTGCAATCGGCGCTCACCGGGCACCTGGTGTTCACCACCATTCACGCCAACAACGTGTTCGACGTGATCAGCCGCTTCACGCAAATGGAAATCGACCCGTACAGCTTGGTGTCCGCGCTCAACGCGGTGCTGGCGCAACGGTTGATTCGTCTGGTGTGCGCCAGTTGCAGCGCCCCCCACCACCCGAGCGACGACGAATTGCGCCTGTCCGGGCTCGATCCGCGGCAGGTCGATCACTACCGCTTTGTGCACGGCAAGGGCTGCGGCAATTGCCGGGGCACCGGCTATCGCGGGCGCACCGCGATTGCCGAACTGCTGCAACTGGACGATGAACTGCGGCAGATGATCGTCGAGCGCCAACCCATTTCAAAAATCAAAGCCCTGGCCTGTGCCCGTGGCTTGCGCCTGCTGCGCGAGTCGGCACTGGAACTGGTCGCAGAGGGGCGGACCACGCTCGAGGAGATCAATCGTGTCACTTTTGTCTCGTGATCGTTTTGTCGCCGTCCTCGGCGCCAGCGGTGTCGGCCTCGGCCAGCGTCGTGGCAGCGAGACCCTGTGGCTGGGCAGCGTCGGGTTTATCGACGAAGGCTTCCACGCCTGGGCCGTCGCCCTCGAAACCCTCGACCGCTTGCTGGGCGAGCACGCCTCGGCCGGCGCGCAATTGAGCGTGGTCGTCTCCGGGCACTTCAGCCGTTTTTGCCTGGTGCCGTGGAGCGAGCAGATCAGCAGCCCTGGCGAATTGCTCGGGTTTGCCCAGCTGTGCTTCGAAGACTTGTACGGCGCGCCGACCCAGCCCTGGAGCATGGTGCTGTCGGCGGAACCGGCCGGTTACGACCGGATCGCCGCCGCACTGCCGCAGGATCTGCTTGACCGTTTGCGCACGCTGGTCAGCGGTCGCGGCCTGAAGTTGCGCTCGGTGCAGCCGTACCTGATGGCGGCGTTCAATCATTTCGACAAAAGCTTCGACGGCGGCGACTTCCTGTTCGTGGTCGCCGAGCCGGTGCGCAGTGTCTTGCTGCTCGCACGGGAAGGGCGCTGGGCGTCCGTGCGTTCGGTGGGCTGCGGTGACAGCGATGCGGCGCTGACCGCGCTGATCGGTCGCGAACGCCAGTTGCAGGCGTCGTCCAGCGAACGGCCACTGAACTTGTATCTGCACGCGCCGGCGCGCCTCGACTCGCAGCCGGATGTGCCGGGCGTGCAATTACGCACCCTTGAAGAGGACCGGGCCCCGGTGCGCGATGGCCTGTACGTGATGTCCCGGGCGGTGGCCTGAGATGCGCGCCTTGATGCTCGACTTCCAACCGCGCCGCCGCTCGGGACCGCTGGGCTGGAGCCTGCTGGCCGGCGGCCTGGTACTGGCGCTGGGTTGCGTGCTGGTGCAACAACACCTCAGTGGCGAGGCGGCGCAACAGCAAGGTCATTTGCAAACCACCCAACGGGTGCTGACGGGCGACAAGGGCGGCAAGGTCAGCCTGAGCCCGGCCGAGACCCGCGAACAAGCGGCCAATCTGGCGGAAATGCGCAAAGTCTCGCAGCAACTGCGCCGGCCCTGGGAGCGCTTGTTCGCCATGCTCGAAGCGATGCCGCGTGATGACATCGCCTTGCTCAGCCTGACTCCCGACGCGCGCAAAGGTCAGGTGCGGATCAGCGCCGAAGCGCGCGACCTGGAAGCGATGCTCGAATTTCATCAACGCCTCGAAGCCAGCGACGAGCTGTCCGATGTGTCGCTGCTCAGCCACGAAATCGTCGCCAACGTGCCGGAACACCCGGTGCAATTCAACCTGTCGGCCAGTTGGGAGATCGGCGATGCAAATCCCTAGATTGATCGTCCACGAATACCTGCAAGGCCTCGGAATTCCCGGCCTGGCAGGGCTGGCAATGGTGCTGCTGGCGCTGACCTACGGCGTCGCCGGTTTGCTCCCGGACTGGCAGTCGCTGCAACAACTCAACCAGGACACCCGCGAAGCCACCGAGTACCTGGCCAAGGTCGAAGACGGCAGCATCGCCGCCCCGGTGGTGCCACAACGTCAGCTCGACGATTTCCGCAGTAAATTGCCGTCGCAGCCTCAGGCCACCGTGGCCATCGACAAGATCTACGCGCTGGCCACTCAGGAACACATCACCCTGGCGCGCGGTGAATATTCCCTCGGCATCGACCCGAAAACCCATTTGGCGCGTTATCAGATTCTGCTGCCGGTGCGGGGCAGCTACCCGCAACTGCGGCGCTTCCTGCACGCCTTGCTCGGCCAGTTGCCAGCGGTGGTGGTGGAGGACGTGGAGTTTCAGCGCAAGAAGATCGCCGACACCGACCTGACCGGGCGGATCCGCATGACCCTTTACCTGTCGAGGTCATGATGAAGAGCAAACGCGCAGCGGGTTGGGTGGCGTTCTTCGGCGTAGCGGCCGCGCTGACCTGGGGCCCCGACTACTTCAAAAGCGCAGACGACGCTGACACCTCGGTGGTCGTCGCCGCTGCCCCGGCAAAAGGCCTGGCCCCGACGGCGCAACCGGCGGCACTCGCCGGCAAAACCCCGGTGGTGATCAAGGATCTCAGCCCGGCTGGCGACCTGTTCGCCGCCCGCAGCTGGAAGGCCGCGCCGGTGCTGGCCAGCGTCACGGAACAACCCGTCAACCGAATTGCGGTGGTGCAAGCCCCTAGCGTGCCACCGATGCCGTTCCAGTTTGTCGGCAAGCTGGATGACCGTTCCGACCTGCAAGTGTTTTTGCAGAACGGCGAAAAAATATACGTCGTGCGCAAAGGGGACGTGATCGACGACACCTGGCGGATCGAGGGGATTTCCGACGCGGAACTCCGCTTTGTCTACCTGCCTTTGCATGTGTCGCAGACTTTGTCTGTGGGGAGTACGCAATGAACAGATCCCGTTTGCTGTTGAGCGTCTGCATCGTCGCCGCGCTGGCCGCGTGCAGTTCGGCGCAGGTCGCGAACACGGAAGCCTCGGCGCTGATCGAGTCGGGGCAGTACGAGGCCGGCCTGGCGCGTATCGAGGAAGGGTTGCGCGAAAACCCTCGCGATACCGAGTTGCACCTGGCCCTCAATAGCGGACGTGCGCTGGCGGTAACCAATTTATTGAGCGAGGGCGACATGGACCGCGCACGGCGTGACTTTCCTTCGGCGCGCATGGCCTACGGTCGGGTGTTGAACATCGAACCGAACAACCGCCGTGCCCAGGACGCGCTGCGCCAACTCGACTACCTGCGCAGCATGGATGAAAAACTCGAACTGGCCCGTGGCGACCTGCGGCGCGGCGACATCTACGGCGCCGACCGTCAGGTCAAACAGATCCTCGAACTGGACCCGAAGAATGACGGTGCGCTGGAGTTGCAAGGCAGCATCCGTTTGGTGCAAAGCCGCAACGTGGTGCCGTATCCACAGCTGCGCACCCGGCTGGACCGGCCGGTGACCCTGGAGTTTCGCGACGCCAACCTCAAGACCATTTTCGAAGTGCTGTCCCAGGTGGCCGGTCTGAATTTCATCTTCGACAAGGACCTGCGCCCGGACATGAAAGCCACGATTTTCGTGCGCGACGTGCGCATCGAAGATGCCGTGGTATTGCTGCTCCAACAAAATCAGTTGCACCAGAAAGTGGTGAACGAAAACACCTTGCTGATCTACCCGGACTCGCCGCAAAAACTCAAGGATTACCAAGAGCTGGTGATGCGCACGTTTTACCTGACCAGCATTGATTCCAACACCGCGCTGAACATGATCAAAACCATGCTCAAGACCCGCGACGTGTTCGTCGATGAACGCCTGAACACCTTGACCATGCGCGACACCGAAGACGCGGTGCGCATGGCGGAAAAACTTCTGCAATCCCAAGACCAGTCCAACCCCGAAGTGGTGCTGGAAGTGGAAGTGATGGAAGTCGCCCGCCAGCGGATTCTCGACCTCGGGCTGCAATGGCCGAACACCTTCGGCGTGATCAACACCGACGGTTCGGCGGTGACCATTCTCGACCAGTTGAAGCACATCGACTCCAGCCGCATCTCGATCTCGCCGTCGCCGCAAGCCAAGATCAACGCCCAGGACAACGACATCAACACCCTGGCCAGCCCGGTGATTCGCGTCAGCAACCGCGAACAGGCGCGCATCCACATCGGCCAGCGCGTGCCGATCATCAGCGCCACGTCGGTGCCGTCGACACAGGGCCCGGTGATTACCGAGAGCGTGACCTACCTCGACGTCGGTCTGAAGCTCGAAGTGCAGCCGATCGTGCACCTGAACAACGAAGTCGCGATCAAGATCGCGCTGGAAGTGAGTAACGCCACGCCGCTGGAACCGACCCGTCAGGGCACGATTCCGGTTCAGGTCGACACCCGCAACGCCCAGACCACCCTGCGCCTGCATGACGGCGAAACCCAGATCCTCGCCGGCCTGGTGCGCAACGACCACGGCGCTACCGGCAACAAGATTCCGGGCCTGGGCGACATTCCGGGGCTGGGCCGCTTGTTCGGCAGCAACAAGGACACTGTCGGCAAGTCGGAACTGGTGCTGTCGATCACGCCACGGATCGTGCGCAACCTGCCGTACCAGAGCCCGTCGGACATGGAGTTCCCGACCGGCACCGAAACCAGCATGCACATCCAGGCACCGGACCGCTCCATGAGCACCACGGTTCAGACCGAAGGCATGAGCGCGCCGATTGCCACCACTGTCACCGTCGGGAAGTAGGGATCATGAACGCCTCGCAGCGCGGTTTTACCCTGATCGAAGTCGTGGTGACGCTGGCCCTGATCGGCCTGCTGGCCGGCATGGCCGCACCGCTGACCGAGACCGTGGTGCGCCGGGGCAAAGAGCAGGATCTGCGGGCATCGCTGTACCAGATCCGCGACGCCATCGACGCCTACAAACGCGCCTTCGACGCCGGCTACATCGAGAAATCGCTGAACAGCAGCGGCTACCCGCCCAACCTGCAAGTGCTGGTGGACGGCGTGCGCGATGTGCGCAGCGCCAAGGGTGCCAAGTTCTACTTTTTGCGCCGCGTGCCCCACGACCCGTTGACCTCGGTCAAGCGTGACGACAATGGCGGTTGGGGCTTGCGCTCGTATGACAGCACCGCGCAAAACCCGCGTGAAGGCGAAGACATCTTCGACGTTTACTCCAAGGCCCGGGGCAAAGGGCTCAACGGCATCGCGTACCGTGAGTGGTGAACTTATGCGCCGGGAAAAGGGTTTTACCCTGCTGGAACTGATGGTGGTCATGGCAATCATCGCGACCCTGATGACCATTGCCTTGCCGCGCTATTTCAATAGCCTCGAAGCGTCGAAAGAAACCACCTTGCGCCAGAGCCTGTCGGCCATGCGTGAAGCGCTCGATCACTATTACGGCGACACCGGCCACTACCCCGATTCCCTCGATCAACTGGTCGAACAGCGTTACCTGCGCAATTCGCCGATGGACCCGATTGCCGAGCGCAAAGACACCTGGGTGCTGGTCGCGCCGCCAGACGGCGTGGCGGGCGGGGTCGCCGATATCAAAAGTGGAGCCACCGGGAGGGCGCGCGATGGCAGCCTCTATTCCGAGTGGTAAGCCTGGCACCGAGGCAGGGTTCACCTACCTCGGCGTGCTGTTGCTGATCATGCTGATGGGCATGGGCCTGGCCAGTGCCGGCGAGTTATGGGCCACCGCGTCGCGCCGTGACCGTGAACGGCAATTGCTCTGGGTCGGCACGCAATACGCCCAGGCCTTGCGCAGTTACTACCGCAGTTCGCCGGGCCTGGCGCAGTACCCCAAAGACCTCGAAGACCTGTTGCAGGACGAGCGTTTTCCGACGCCCAAACACCACCTGCGTCAGCTGTACCCGGACCCGATCGGCGGGGGTGAATGGACCTTGATGCGCGGTTTCGACGGGCGCATCACCGGCCTCAATAGTCCGTCGACCGACACACCGTTGAAGCAGACGGACTTCCCCAGTCAGTGGTCGGATTTCACCGGCATGGCCAGCTACAAGGATTGGCAATTCGTCGCCGAGAAGGCCTTCCTCGATGGCGCGTCGGGCCCGGCGAAAAGCCAGTCGGCATTGCCTCAGGCGTTGCAGCCATGAACCGGCAATGGCTGTGCGCGTTGATGCTGTCGTGCGTGGCGACCTTGGCCAGCGCCGGCGAAGAGGACGAAATGCTCGGTTTTATCGTCGATGACACGATCTCGCACATCGGCCACGACTTTTACTACTCGTTCAGTGAACGCCTGCGCGCCACCAGCCCGATGGATTTCAACCTGGTGGTGCGCGAACGACCTTCGGCGCGCTGGGGCAGCCTGGTCACCGTGGAATATCAGCAGCGCCTGGTTTATCGGCGTTTCCTGCCGCCGAACACCGTGGACCTCAAGGACGACGCCTACGACGCCGCCGACTGGGTTCGCGGGCAGATTGTCCAGCGCAAGCTGGAGACCTTGTTGCAGGACACAACCGATCTTGAGAGGGACGAACTATGAAAACCAACACAGTCTCACGCCACCTCGGGCTCTGGTTGATCGGGCTGGGCAGTTGCAGCCTGGTCCAGGCCACGGAGCTGGTCTACACGCCGATCAACCCTTCGTTCGGCGGCAACCCGTTGAACGGCACCTGGCTGCTGAACAACGCCCAGGCGCAAAACGACTACGACGACCCCGATCTGAAAAACCGCACCACGGTGGCCGGCACTTCGGCGCTGGAGCGCTTTACCAGTCAGTTGCAATCGCGGTTGCTGGGGCAATTGCTGGACAACATCTCCACGGGCAACACGGGGAGCCTTTCCACCGACGCGTTCATCGTCAACGTGGTCGACGATTCGGGTGCACTGACCATTGAAGTGACCGATCGCGCGAGCGGTGAAGTGTCGGAAATCCAGGTGAATGGCCTGGCCCCGTAACGGGGATTCGGGTCGATGGGGAGTGAAGGACATGAAAAAAATAATAGCGCTAGGGCTGATGTTGGCAACGTTGCAAGGCTGTGGACTGCGCGAGCCGATGGGTGCCGAGCAGGACAGCGAAACCCCGACCCTGACACCACGGGCGTCGACCTATTACGACTTGTTGAGCATGCCGCGGCCCAAGGGCCGGTTGATGGCGGTGGTGTACGGTTTTCGCGATCAGACCGGGCAATACAAGCCGACGCCGGCCAGTTCGTTTTCGACCAGCGTGACCCAGGGCGCGGCGAGCATGTTGATGGATGCGTTGCAGGCCAGTGGCTGGTTTGTGGTGCTGGAGCGTGAAGGGCTGCAAAACCTGCTGACCGAGCGCAAGATCATCCGCGCTTCGCAGAAGAAGCCGAATACGCCGGTGAACATTCAGGGTGAGCTGCCACCGCTGCAAGCGGCGAACATGATGCTTGAGGGCGGGATCATCGCTTATGACACCAATGTGCGCAGTGGTGGGGAGGGCGCGCGGTATCTGGGGATTGATCTTTCTCGGGAGTATCGGGTGGATCAGGTCACGGTGAATTTGCGGGCGGTGGATGTGCGCAGTGGGCAGGTGTTGGCGAATGTGATGACCAGTAAGACGATTTATTCGGTGGCGCGCAGTGCCGGGGTGTTCAAGTTTATTGAGTTCAAGAAGTTGCTTGAGGCTGAGGTCGGGTATACGACGAATGAGCCGGCGCAGTTGTGTGTGTTGTCGGCGATTGAGGCGGCGGTGGGGCATTTGTTGGCGCAGGGGATTGAGCGGCATTTGTGGCAGGTGGCGGGGGATAATTCTTCGCCGGATAACAATGCGACGCTGGATCGGTATTTGTCTCAGAACAAGGTTGTTCCTGAGGGGGAGTAGGTTTGGCCGAGGCGGCCTTCGGGCCGACCTGGTTCCTTTGTGTGGCCCGATTCATCTGTGGGAGCGGGCTTGCTCGCGAAGGCTGTTTTGCGGGGTGGATTTTTTGATGGTGTACATATCCGTTGCTGCGGTAACGGCGGCTTGGGGTTTCGCCCTTACGGCGAGTCCCTTTTGTCAAACGCCACAAAAGGAACCAAAAAGTCTCGCCCCGGCGTCCGGCCCCTCGCTTAGGCTCGGCGT
>NZ_JBNNWE010000009.1:0-93129 GCF_050280905.1 Pseudomonas sp. NPDC086278 | reverse complement strand
GCCGCTCTCGGCAATCAGCACGCGAATGCCCTGGGCAGACAATGCCTGTAGGGCATCGACCAATTCGTCGTAGGCCTCGGCTGGCACACCTACTCAACCGAGGCACGCTGCGCAAGAAACTCAAGCAGTACGATTTGCTGTAAGCATTCAATCAAACCAGAAAGGCGCCCGCGTAAAACCGGTCGCCTTTTTTGCTGACTCCTTTGCTTTTGATGGAAATTGAAATGACCGACCAGACTACCCGCCTGCCGATCCGCCGCGCCTTGATCAGCGTCTCCGACAAGACCGGGATCCTCGAATTCGCCAAGGAGCTGGAAGCTCTGGGCGTCGAGATCCTCTCCACCGGCGGAACGTTCAAGCTGCTGCGCGACAACGGTGTTGCCGCAGTGGAAGTCGCGGACTACACCGGTTTCGCAGAGATGATGGACGGTCGGGTGAAAACCCTGCACCCGAAAATCCACGGCGGGATCCTCGGTCGTCGCGGTATCGATGACGCGATCATGAACGAGCACGGCATCAAGCCGATCGATCTGGTGGCGGTCAACCTCTACCCGTTCGAAGCCACCATCAACAAGCCAGGCTGCGACCTGCCGACCGCCATCGAGAACATCGACATCGGCGGCCCGACCATGGTCCGCTCGGCAGCGAAAAACCATAAAGACGTGGCTATCGTGGTGAACGCCAGCGACTACGCCAACGTGCTGGAAGGCCTCAAGGCCGGCGGCCTGACCTACGCTCAGCGTTTCGACCTGATGCTCAAGGCCTTCGAGCACACCGCTGCCTACGACGGCATGATCGCCAACTACATGGGCACCGTGAACCAGGCCGCTGAAACCCTCAGCACCGAAGGTCGCAGCGAATTCCCGCGCACCTTCAACAGCCAGTTCATCAAGGCCCAGGAAATGCGCTACGGCGAGAACCCGCACCAGAGCGCGGCGTTCTACGTGGAAGCCAGGCCTGCCGAAGTCGGGATCGCCACCGCGACCCAACTGCAAGGCAAAGAGCTGTCGTACAACAACGTGGCCGACACCGACGCCGCGCTGGAATGCGTAAAAAGCTTCGTCAAGCCAGCCTGCGTGATCGTCAAGCATGCCAACCCGTGCGGCGTCGCCGTGAGCCCGGACGCCGAAGGCGGCATCCGTCAGGCTTACGAACTGGCTTACGCCACCGACACCGAATCGGCGTTCGGCGGCATCATCGCCTTCAACCGCGAGCTGGACGCTGAAACCGCCAGGGCCATCGTCGAGCGTCAGTTCGTCGAAGTGATCATCGCCCCAAGCGTCAGCGCCGAAGCCCGCGCCATCGTGGCGGCCAAAACCAACGTGCGCCTGCTGGCCTGTGGCGAGTGGTCGGCGGATCGCGCCGCCGCGTGGGACTACAAACGTGTCAACGGTGGCCTGCTGGTGCAGAGCCGCGACGTCGGCATGATCGGCAGCGAAGACCTGAAAGTGGTGACCAAGCGCGCGCCGACCGAGCAGGAAATCAACGACCTGATCTTCGCCTGGAAAGTCGCCAAATACGTCAAGTCCAACGCCATCGTCTACGCCCGGAACCGTCAGACCATCGGCGTCGGCGCGGGCCAGATGAGCCGTGTGAACTCCGCGCGGATCGCGGCGATCAAGGCTGAGCATGCCGGGTTGCAGGTGGCCGGCTCGGTGATGGCGTCGGACGCGTTCTTCCCGTTCCGCGACGGTCTGGACAATGCGGCCAAGGCCGGCGTCACGGCGGTGATCCAGCCGGGTGGCTCGATGCGTGACAACGAAGTGATCGCGGCGGCTGACGAGGCCGGCATCGCCATGGTCTTCACCGGCATGCGCCACTTCCGTCACTGATATACCGATCCCCTGTGGGAGCGGGCTTGCTCGCGAAAGCGTCTGTTCAGTCACATTGATGCTGGATGTGCCGCCGCGTTCGCGAGCAAGCCCGCTCCCACATAAAGGCACCCCCAGCGGTGCAATCAAGAATTAGCGTCATCCGAGGTTTTTGAAATGAATGTTTTGATCATTGGCAGCGGTGGCCGCGAACACGCCCTGGCCTGGAAAGTGGCTCAGGATCCGCGTGTGCAGAAGGTGTTCGTTGCCCCAGGCAACGCCGGCACCGCCATCGAAGCCAAGTGCGAGAACGTTGCTATCGACGTGCTGGCCCTTGAGCAGCTTGCGGACTTTGCCGAGAAAAACGTTTCCCTGACCATCGTCGGCCCGGAAGTGCCGCTGGTGGCTGGCGTTGTCGACCTGTTTCGTCGCCGTGGCCTGGATTGCTTCGGCCCGACCGCTGGCGCTGCTCAGCTCGAAGGCTCGAAAGCCTTCACCAAGGACTTTTTGGCGCGCCACAAGATCCCGACCGCCGACTACCAGAACTTCACCGAGATCGAGCCGGCCCTGGCTTATCTGCGTGAAAAAGGCGCACCCATTGTGATCAAGGCCGACGGCCTGGCCGCCGGTAAAGGCGTGATCGTTGCCATGACGCTGGCTGAAGCCGAAGACGCCGTGCGCGACATGCTGGCGGGCAATGCCTTTGGCGATGCCGGCTCCCGCGTGGTGATCGAAGAGTTCCTGGACGGCGAAGAAGCCAGCTTCATCGTGATGGTCGACGGCAAGAACGTATTGCCGATGGCCACCAGCCAGGACCACAAACGCGTCGGCGACGGCGACACCGGTCCGAACACCGGCGGCATGGGCGCTTACTCCCCGGCCCCGGTGGTCACTGCCGAGGTCCATCAACGCGTCATGGACCTGGTGATCTGGCCGACCGTTCGCGGCATGGCCGACGAAGGTAACGTCTACACTGGCTTCCTGTACGCAGGTTTGATGATCGACAAGGCGGGTAATCCAAAAGTCATCGAGTTCAACTGCCGTTTCGGTGATCCTGAGACCCAACCGGTCATGCTGCGCTTGCAGTCGAGCCTGGTCTTGCTGGTTGAGGCGGCTCTGGCGCAAGCGCTGGACAAGGTCGAAGCGCAATGGGATCCACGTCCGAGCGTCGGCATCGTGCTGGCAGCCGGCGGTTATCCGGGTGATTACGCGAAAGGCGTGGCCATCAACGGTCTGGACGCCGCCGCGGCACTGGAAGGCAAAGTCTTCCACGCCGGCACGGCGCTGAAGAACGGCCAGGTGGTGACAGCCGGAGGTCGGGTATTGTGCGCAACGGCGATGGGCGCCAGCGTCGATGCGGCTCAGCAACAGGCTTACGCACTGGCGGCAAAGATTGACTGGGAAGGCTGTTTCTATCGCAAGGACATTGGCTACCGCGCCATTGCCCGCGAGCGCGGCGAAAGCCAGGAATAATCCGCCATTCGGCCAGGCAAGGGCGTCAGGCCCTTGCCGGAATATTCCGGCGCCGCGCATAGTTATAATCTGGCATCAACCTACGAAGGGATTTCGCCGTGCGCTGGCTCAGGATTGCCATAGGTTTCACCGTCACGTTGCTGACCTTGCTCTGCATGCTCCCGGCACAGGCCGCGCAGGGCAGTGGCTGGGCGGTATTGCTCGACGAACAGGGCAGCCTGCAACTCAGCGACATCCGTTCCTCTCGATACACCAATCAATTCAGCCCTATCGAACTCGACCGTCTCACCGCGGCCGAGCCCGATGGCGCGTTGTGGCTGCGCTTCAGACTGGCCCCCGGCAAGCACGAACAATTGCTGCGGGTATTCGCCCCCGACTTGTCACACCTCAATCTGTATGTGCTCGACGGCGACACGCTGATTGATCAACTGAACACCGGAACCGGGCAACCCCAGGCTGACCGCCCACTGCCCAGCAGCGACTACATGTTGCCGCTGCCGCAAATCGACAAACCCCTGGACGTGTACCTGCGCCTGGTGTCGGAGCACCAGTTAAGGCCTCACATCACCCTGCAATCGGCAATCACGTCCGCGGCCGATCAGAGCCAGATGCTGCTCTATGGCTTGCTGTTCGGTTGCATCGGGATGTTGACCCTGCACAACCTGATTCGCTACGCGTATACCCGGTCACGCAGCAGTCTGTGGCTAGCCGGATGCGAAGCGTTGCTGATGCTCAGCCTGATGCTGCTGCTGAACCTGGCAGGTGCCTGGCTACCGAACTGGCTCGCCCTGCAAACCCCCGGCGCCTATTTTGCGCTGCTGCTGACGGCGCCCTGCGGCCTGATGTTCGCCTACCGTTTTTTCTCTCCGCTCGGTCCGCATCCACTGAACAAGCTGCTGCTGGGGGACATTCTGTTCATCGTGGCCGGCGGCTTGTTGCTGTTGTTCGTCAACACCCTGCCGCTGAACATCATTACCTACGCCCTGGTCGCTCTGGCCGGCCTCAGCATGTTGTTCGTCGGTGCCTACCACTGGCAAAAGGGCTATCGCCCGGCGCGCCTGTTCGTGGCGGCGATGGTGGTGTTCAACATCGGCACGCTGATCATGTTGCCCGCCCTGCTGGGCCTGGCCCTGGTCGCCCCGCAAGTTCTGATACTCACGCTGCTGGCATTCATTTGCATCAGCGGCTTGTTGATGAGCATTGCGTTGGGTGAGCGTCAGCGCAGCATCACCGAAGACCGTTTCAGCGTCAGTCGCGACCTCGCGGCCAGTAATGCCGAGATCAATGCCAAGGCCGAATTCCTGGCGAAGATCAGCCACGAAATCCGCACGCCGATGAATGGCGTGCTGGGCATGACAGAGTTGCTGCTGGGCACGCCGCTGTCGGTCAAACAACGCGACTACGTGCAAACCATTCACAGCGCGGGCAACGAACTGCTGACGCTGATCAACGAGATTCTCGATATCTCCAAGCTCGAGTCCGGGCAGATCGAACTGGACGATGTGCAGTTCGACCTCAATGCCTTGATCGAAGACTGCCTGAGTATCTTCCGCGCCAAAGCCGAGCAGCAGAACGTCGAGCTGATCAGCTTCATTCAGCCGCAAGTGCCGCGCGTCATCAGTGGTGACCCGACACGCTTGCGTCAAACCTTGCTGAGCTTGCTGGAAAACGCCCTGAAGAAAACCGACGAAGGCGAGATCCTGATCGTCGTCGCGCTCGATGAACGCAGCGCCAAACCGCGCCTTCGTATCGCCGTTCAGGACAGCGGCGTGCCGATGGAGCCGGAAGAACGCGAAGCGCTGATGAACGCCGAACTGCACAGCAAGCATTTCCTCTCGGCGACCAGCCTGGGCGGCAACCTGGGGCTGGTGATTGCCCGTCAACTGATCCGCCTGATGCAGGGCGAATTCGGGATCAAAAGTGGCAACAGCCAGGGCAGCACGTTGTGGCTGACCCTGCCGCTGGACCCTGACCGTCTGGAGCATCCGACCTCCGACCTGGATGGCCCGCTGCAAGGTGCCCGCGTGTTGGTGGTGGACGATAACGACACTTGCCGCAAAGTGCTGGTGCAGCAGTGCAGCGCCTGGGGCCTGAATGTCAGTGCCGTGCCGTCCGGCAAGGAAGCACTGGCGCTGCTGCGCACCAAGGCTCACCTGCGTGATTATTTCGACGTGGTCCTGCTGGACCAGAACATGCCCGGCATGACCGGCATGCAACTGGCCGCGAAGATCAAGGAAGACCCGAGCCTCAACCACGACATCCTGCTGATCATGCTCACCGGCATCAGCAATGCACCGAGCAAGATCATCGCGCGCAATTGCGGTATCAAGCGCATCCTCGCCAAACCGGTCGCCGGCTACACCCTCAAGACCACGCTGGCGGACGAACTGAATCAGCGCAACAGAGGCCCGGCCGTGTCACAACATCTGCCTGTCGGCCCGACGCTGCCAGTCAAAGTGCCGAGCGATTTCCGCATTCTGGTGGCCGAGGACAACACCATTTCGACCAAGGTGATTCGCGGCATGCTCGGCAAGCTCAACCTGCAGCCGGACACCGCCAGCAACGGCGAAGAAGCCTTGCAGGCGATGAAAGCCCAGCGTTATGACCTGGTGCTGATGGACTGTGAAATGCCGATCCTCGACGGTTTCTCCGCCACACAGCAATTACGTGCCTGGGAAGTCGGCAACCAGCGTGTGCGCACCCCGGTGGTCGCGCTGACCGCACACATCCTCGCCGAGCACAAAGAACGCGCGCGTCAGGCCGGCATGGACGGGCACATGGCGAAACCGGTCGAGTTGTCGCAGTTGCGCGACCTGATCGAACACTGGGTGGCCCAGCGTGATCAGCAGAACCGCACGACCGCACCGACCTCCTGAGCCGACAGACCTCGCAGCGCCTGATAGACTCCCCATCGACTTCCCCTGACCTGCGGGCTCGCACCATGCTCCATGTGTTGTTCAGTGTTTACCTGAAGATGTTGGTGCTCTACAGCCCGTTCTTCGTGTTGTCCTGTTTCATCAGCCTGACACGCGGTTATTCGCGCAAGGAACAACGTCGCCTGGCCTGGAAAGTGGCGATTGCCACGCTGGTCTCCAGTGTTTTGCTGTACCTGTTCGGGCGAGTGATTTTCAGCGTCTTCGGCATCACCGTGGACGCCTTTCGCATCGGTGCCGGCAGCGTGCTGTTCATCTCCGCGCTGGGCATGGCCCAGGGCAAATCGGCGGTGCAGACCGACAACGTGCAGCAGGACGTGACCATCGTCCCGCTGACCATTCCCCTGACAGTCGGCCCCGGCACCATCGGTGCGCTGCTGGTCATGGGCGTGAGCCAGCCGCATTGGGACGACAAACTCACGGCGATTCTCAGTATTGCCCTGGCCAGCTTTACGGTTGGCGTAGTGCTTTATCTGTCCAACCGTATCGAACGCATTCTCGGCGACCAGGGCTTGCAGATTGTCAGCCGGTTGATGGGATTGTTTGTGTGCGCGCTGGCGGCGCAGATTATCTTCACCGGCGTGAAGGGTTATCTGGTGCCGTAACCCGCCAGCGCCGCCATGCCTTAAAAAGCCTTCTCGGCGATCGTGTCCAGATGATCGTGCGACATCAGCGCCTTGAACGATGCGCCACCGGACGCGCCCTGTTGCCGCAGCAACCGGGCGACGATTTCCGAGACCGCGCACGACCGGTAACCCGCGAGCGCAAGAAACACATCACCGCGCAACGTCACATCCGATGCGTACCCGCCTCGAAAGATCAGGCTGTGCCCACTGTCCGCATCCACGATCACCAGGTGCTCCCCCTCCAGGCTCGCCCACAACTGATCCGACATCTCGATGTCCCAGATCAGTTTTCCCGGGACCGAGGGCGCGTGATCCAGTGAATAGCGGCAATCAACGATCACCGACTCGAGTTGCAACCACGCGGCTCTGGAGAGCCGGCAGATCGTTGAGCCCTGACCCATCTTGAGCACCAGGACGTTGACATCATCCGCTATCAACGAGCGCAGATCCGCCCCGGCTTTCGGTCCTTCGACCACCAGGACTCCGGCGTTTCGCTCGATATAGTCCAGCGGCCCGACCCGGCTGGCTTGCGGGTAGGTGTGCAAAAAGCCGTCCCCGCGCTCGTGCAGCATCACATTGGTTTGATGGCGGGTGCCGACCAGTGTGTAACGCGCCGCCATCGCAGCCTTCGCAATGCCGATCAGCCTGCCGGTGCGGACCACATACCACTGCACGTTGTCGGGATCCTGGACGGACAGGAAATCGGCGCATCGATGTTCTTTCGCCAACACGGCCAGACCTTCACGCAATGCACCCTCCCGGGCAGCGACCCACTGGCTGTCGACACCGGTAATGATCGGTTGCTCGTTGTGTTGCAGGTCCATCTCCACGCCGTCGGTGGTGGTTGCCTTCAGGCCCGTTCCTTGCGCGGCCACATCGGCGAACGTCCACGAAGCCCACTCCTGTTGCGGCGCCGGCAATGCCTCGGCCGACACTACTTTGGTGCCCTGTGCGAATGCCGCGCTCAGACGGTCCGGCGCGATAAAGGGCTGGCGGAAAATCTTGCCGGCGCGCAGATCAAACAGCCAGACAGCCTGGTTGTCCGGGACAATGCCAAGCAACCGTACTTCGTTGCCATGCCCCAGGTCCGCGAGCAGCAAGCGATCATCCAGATAAAAGGCGCACACGGCATCGCCCTTCAAACCGGTCAGCCCCAGGATCGCAAAACTCGGGACTGGGTACTGCGTCGCCACGGCTGGCAGCGCCGACCACCACTGGGTTTGCCCCTTGAGCCACTGCTCGGTCAGCCCGCCAAATCGAAGGCGTCCGTCTGGGGTTATGTTGAAAAACAGACCGGAGTCGGTCAGGGCGAGGTAGCCCTGCTCAACGGCAACCACTTCTTTCAACCCGTCGGGGCTGATCACCCGGTCAGTCCATTGCAAGCGCCCCTCTACCCATGACCGGTGTCGACGCACCAGCGTTTGCGGGCGTTTGTCGTAGGTCAGGAAAGTGTCGCCTTCAGCCCCGGCAGGCGTGATGAGTAAAAGCTCGTTCAAGCCCTTGATCGAGTCAGCCCATCCGCGAGCGCGGCGACGAGGGGCCGGCGCACGGATAATCAAACCGTCACTGTCGCGGACCCAAACAAGATCCCGCCACTTGGCGTCCAACTGCCAACAAATCGATACCAGTGCACCGGGGAGCCAGTTCACCGTATGCGCCCGTGCACCGGGCATCACATACTCGCCGAGCACTAGCTTCCAGTCGGTCAGGGCATCGGCCTCCAACACAGTGTCCAGCGCCGGCGCCAGCCCCAGGGTGACAGAGCTGAGCCACACACGGCGGTCGTGGATCAGGTAAGTCAATTCGATCTGCTGGCCGTCCTCCCGATGGATATGCTGCACAACCTGCACAGCACCGCCGGCCACCGCGTCGCAGCGCTTGATGGTGGATTTTGCGCGAGTGACGAGTAATCGATAGCGCTGAAGCAAGATGCCGGTATTCGCATCGACCTGCCAGACGCTGTAGCTCTCGGGGTGATAGAAATACGCCGACTGCTCCAGCACTGTCCCCAATATGACCTCGTTGGCCAGCAAGACATCAGGGTCGCGTATATGCAGGAAGCGATCCTGCGCCGAGTCGTAGTAAGCCGTGACCTTCCTGGGTTCGTCCGGATTTTCGAACGGCACCACAAACTGGTGGACGGGAATGTAAGGCAGCGCGAGGCGATGCTCATGAGCCAGCGTTCTGAAGTGATCCAGCAGCGCCTGTTCACCGAGCGCCGGATCAGCGTCCTCTTCGACGACCACCATTAGCCCGGCGACCAGATCTACCCGCATGATTTTGTTACCCGCCAGCTTGAGCAACACCTCGTGGGCGCCACTGCCGCTGAACGTCACGTCTAGACCGCTCGAAACGAGTCGCCCCCTCGGTTCTATCCGCACATCGGATTCGGCCAGCCAAGGCGCCAGCAGTAACCAATGCATGGCGGTATGACCGGGCGCGCGCAGGTCGAGGCTCACCCCTGGACTGAGCAGTACGGAACATTGAGCACCGGCCCCTTCTATCCGATAGGCAATTTTCCCCTGCCACACCGTCGGCAACGCAGGCACCACCAGCGAACGTTCGCGGTTATCGAGCAGCACATCAAACGTCGTCGGTTTATAGACCGGTTTCAATTTATTGACGACGTACTCACCGGGAAACGAATAGAACGAAAACAGAAATTGCCACTGTCCCTGCTCATTCTTTTTCTCCAGACGACGGGCCGTGTCGAAACCATGGGCATGGCGAAGCGTGACAAATGGCAGCAGTTTGTACTCGTAGCCGTAAAAGGTCTTCGGTGTGCACGGCAGGACAATCGTCTGTCCAGCCTGCGGCGAAAAATGCGCCTGGGCCGGCAACTCGAGGCCTTGGCGGATATCAACGGCGCGGGTGTAATCCACCTCGAAATCCGGCACGCCGAAGTGGTCCCGCAGCGGGAACAATTTCGGACTGTCGAAACGGACGCTGGATGCACGTAAATCCACAGCGTTGAATACCATCAACGGATGGGGTAGCCAGGCGTTCGACGCCTTGTCCAAGTGGTAGCCGCCGTCCCGGTGAGCCTTTTCCAGGCCTTCGAAAAACAGACCGACTTCCTTGGCTTCCTCGGCAATGGTCGCAAAGCCTTCGGCTAACGCGGCAATGCCCACTGCCAGCCCGCCGAGGATCACTCCGGCGCCGCCCAGCACAGCGGCCGCCGTACCCGCGCCCACGAGTGCCGCCCCCAGACCGGCGGCGCCCAACACGGCACTGGCCGAATCGAACGCCAACTGCGTCCCGAACTGTGCCTTTTCAATGTCGTTGGTGGCGTGGCTCAACTGATAAATATCGAAGCCGACGTTGACCAATCCCAGCACCATGCCGACGCCTTCGTTGGCCACATGCCCCAGGGCCTTTTGCACTAACGGCGCACTGGTACGGGCGATCAGCTTTTCATCAGCCAGCGCCTGACGTACCAGTTTCACGATGCCCGCCACATCCACCACGTTGCCATGCACCAGCTGGGCATAGTTGACGTAGGCATGCAGACGAACGGCGGTGGTCAAGGCCTTGTCACTGCCGCCCGCCGCGCTTTCGTGATGACGCAGCGCGTTCATCATGGCTTGCAGGGTAAACCCGGCGTTCAGGGTGTGGACCGCGCCGGCTTCTGTCGTATCCGTCGGATTGAGCGCGGCATGGGGCTCGGCCACCAGCGAATGGAAGGTTTGCGAGAGGAAATTCCTGATTCTCAGGAAGCGGTGATCACCCGTGGTGACACGCTCGATGACTTGCGGTTTGGCGGGGTCGACCAGACTGATTTTGTAGGTCCCGGCCGGAGTGATTTCCAGTGTTTCGAACAGTGCGACAGTACCCGCCGACAATCCATGCTGTTGCTGCAATTGCCGCGTTGCCTGGGCGATCTGCGCGCCCCACCAGTGGGCATCGAGTTGCAGCAGTGAACTGCCCAGCGCCGGGTTGTTCATCAGTGACTGCCCACGGGCACTCGCCAGCCGCTGCCGAACCCGTGGCGCCTGCTCAGGCAAGGCGTCCGAGGCTGACAGGCTGGACACGCGAACGCCCGACGGCAGCACCTGGTCATTGAGTCGGGCAGCGTCGAGTTCAATCAAATCAAAGGACGGACGATCAGGCTGCCCATAGGCGCCGTAGTGCCTGGCCATTTCTTTGCCAACGAAAAAAAGCGTCAGAGCTTCGCCAAGCGCGTTCGCGGTATCGAACTCGAAGACGCCAAAATTCGGATCGTAGAAATGATAGGTGTGACTTGCGCCGTCGAGCGTTTTGGCGACCAGCATCGAGTGGTTGTCGGAATTGAGCATCAACGTTCGGGGGCTGGCTTTTTCTTCCAGCGATGCGATGACTTGCGCCAGATCGGAGCGCATCACCACCCCGCCCAGGTCATGGATATCGGTGTCTCGCAACTCCTCGATAATGCTGACAAATGCCGTGGACTCGCGGGTGTCAGGTTCAATCACCGCCAGGTAAAACCGCTCACGCAGGATGTTGGCCGCGCTACTGCCCTTATGGAGCGCCGCCGCCATGGCCAGTGCCAGCGGGTAACAACGCCCGGCGATCCGGTCTCCGCCGCCCTGAAGCAGCAAGTCTTGCGGCACCAGTTTGAAACTGCCGTGATCGAAGCTTTCCAATACTTCGGTCATCCGCTCACCAACGCGGTCACGGTATTCGAGCGTGGCAACCTGCTGAATCCGGGCCACTTGGCGCCCCCATTGAAACAGCGTCAGTGGCTGCTCGAACGACTTCCTCTTCAGCTCGACACTGGTCTCGGACAACCCCGCCGAGGGCAGCGTTTCACTCGCCAACCCCGCTTCAAACGCCGGAAGACGTTGCTTGAACAACTCCCGCTCAATAGCGCCGTACCGGTGCGATACGCCCAGTTCCGACACCGTATTGGCGAGGTTTTCCAGCCCGGCGTTGACCGCGTCGAAGTTGCGTTGGTCCATTGCCCGCGCCCCCAGCAACGAGCCGATCAACAGCCGCTGCAAAGGGTTCAACTGCTCGACTTGCAGGACGCCCTTTCCCAGTTGGTAAAGCAATTCATCGAGTGGCAAGTCACCGGGCGATGCATCGCCGAGCGACGTCGGCGGGGGCGCGATCTCCTGCGCGACTATGGACTGGCGATCGTCAAACCCCAGCTGCAATGGCGTGTCGAACGTCACCTCGCCAGCGGTTCGTTGGCTCATCGCTTGCAGAAACGGCTCGCCAAGCTGTTGCGCAAGGGTCTGCAATATTTCGGTCGACAACACGTGTCGCCCCTCGATGACAGGCCAGCCCCGGTCGAAATAAACGGTTTGGCTCTCCAGCAACTGGTCCAGTTTGCCGACATAACGCGCTTTGAACTGCCCGGCCTCCCACCGTTGTTTTTCTTTAATGAGCCACTGGGCGGTGTCGCTTTCGTTTTCTTTCCAGGAGTGGTCCAGCTCCTCCTCGGTGGCGCGGTTGACCGTTCCGGCAGCGGCGATAGCCACTTCCGCACGCCAGGCATCGGCTGCTCGCGGGGTGAAATGCACCCTGGCGTAGTCCGCGATCGCGTCGCGCATCGCCGCCGGCCCGGTCAGGTAGATCGTCACTTCGCTCTGCGGGCGAATGCCGTCGCTGTAATAGCTCGCGGCGGCTTCCACCAGAAAGCTGAGCGACAACTCTTCGTCTGGTGACAGCTCGCGCAACGGGCCGAATTTTTTCTCGATGACCTCCAAAGCCAGTTCACTCATGGCTTGGGCGTCGGTAAAAACGACTTTTCTCTCAATGGCCAAGCGGGCCGTGGCATCGACCATTTCATAGTTGAGTTTGAAACGTTCGATGACCGCGAGCAGCATCGGCGATCCGGCATGAGCCATCAGGAACGCATTGCTCAGGCTGTGCTGTTCCGCGACCGCTCGCAGCCCATTCGGACGGACAAGGCGTTCTGTCGGCGGGCTGAACACCCGGGACATCTCGGGGCGACTGTTGGCAAACAACTCCAGCGCCGCGCGGTGCTCTTGGGGGATCGCCTCAAAATAGCTTGTGTACTTGCTGCGCAGTGCCTGCCGGCCCGGCATCCATTCTGGATTACGATCCAGCAGCAGCTGCAATACGCCCAGACGCGCATCGGTGCCAAATTGGCTGATATCCACCCCGCCCAGGGTTTCCAGAAGAGGCGGCAGGTTATCGACGTCCGCGTAATGCCCACCTTCGGCCATCAGGGCCTCGGCGCGAACCACATCGGAGGCGGCGGCGAAATTTCCACGCAGGCTGATTTCCCGTTCGTAAATAGCCTGCAAGTGCAACGACGTCTTGTTGTTCGCCAGGTCATGGAGTTCAACTCCGCCCTCGCCCAAGGCCGACAGGCTCAAGCCGTTTTTATCCCTCAGGGCTTTCAGCCGTGTTTCGTCCTGGCCATAACCACGGACCAGCAGATCAATGCGTGCATCATCCGGTTTGATACCACGCGCAACCGCTTTATTTATATGCGCGAACATTTGCTGTTTGAGAACAATCACTCGTTCTTCATATTTATCACCCAGCGCATAGGCCGAATCGCTGGTATATCCGCCATTGATCATGGCGTCGGCTTTTGCCGCTTCGACAACAATTCTATTCGTTTCATAAGCCAGCAATGCGTCGCTGTCATACCACAGCTTTACGGTATAACCCTGCGCGGCCAATACCTTGTTCCAAACATTAATGTAATCGCGCTGGATATCCCCGAGCCCACCACCGAGCCAAACAAAGTGCAGGTTCTTTGGCACTTCAGTCGCCGCGGCAGTCAACTGTCCAATACTGGTGGCCAGACGCTGGTGAAAACCTTCAACCCGTTGCTGAATTTCAGCCAGGCCCGGCGCATCGCCGACGTCCGGGGTCGGTTGTGGCTGAGCCCCCGCCGCACGGCGGCGGCGCCTACCGGGTTCAATTAATGTCGCAAGTGCCTCACGCAACAAACCCAGCGGCGCCAGCATTCTTGGATAATCGAGCACGCCGATACAACCGAAGTAATACCGGAACACCGCCTCATACGCCTCGGTTCCCTTATGTTCCTGTAAGGCTTGTTCCAGATCAGACAGTTTGAACAGATCAATAAAACTGACATACCCGTTGGCAGCACGAACTTCCTGCTTGTTCATAAAACACACTTCCCTGTTGAAAAACCAATGGCCGTTTATATTAAAGCGCTGAAACCCTAACCGAAGTCAGTTCACGCCTCAAAAAAAGAAAACCGACAATTAGTTACCGACAGCGCCGTCGACAAACAAACACCGTGAACAACAGCAGGCGTGCAATCAATGCAAACAAAAAAAGACAACGACCAACTAAAACGCCATGACCGGGACACTTGAATTTAAATGATTAATAATTAAAAGCGGCTTCGCCGAAGCCGCTTTTAGTTACGAAGTTGGTTTTTCGCCATACCAGCGCGGCGTATACACCCACTCGCCACCGTCGGCCCGGGGAAATACGCAGGTGGTCGAAGAACCGATCAACACCATGGTGCGCATGTCGACCTGGTCCGGGGTCAACTGCCCCAGTGTCGTCACGCGCAAGGTCTGTCCCGGGCGACCGATATCCCGGCCCAACACCACCGGCGTCGCGACGCTGCGATGCTGCCCGACAATCTCCAGTGCCCGCCCCAATTGCCACGGACGTGACCGCGATATCGGGTTGTAGAACGCCAGCGCCAGGTCGGCTTCGGCCGCCAGGTCCAGGCGCTTCTCGATAATCGCCCACGGCTTGAGGTTGTCCGACAGCGACATCACGCAGAAGTCATGGCCCAGCGGCGCCCCGGCCTGGGCCGCTGTCGCCAGCGAGGCGGAAACGCCCGGCAGGATTTCCAGTTCAACGGTGTGCCAACCCGGCTCACTCGATTCGTGCAGTGCTTCCAGCACCGCCGCCGCCATGGCGAAAACACCGGGGTCGCCTGACGATACAACCACCACCGAGCGCCCTTGGGCCGCCAATTCGAAGGCATGGCGAGCACGCTGCATTTCTTCGCGATTGTCGGTGCAGTGCAGCACCTGGTCGGCGCGGAACGGCCCGGCCATGCGCACGTAGGTTTCGTAACCCAGCACATCGTTGGCCCGCGCCAGTTCGGTCTTGACCGCCGGCACCATCAGTTCGGCGGCACCCGGGCCCAGGCCGATCACCGCCAGACGACCGCGAGGACGACCGATGTGCGCAAGGTTCAACGGGGCACTGGCGACCGAAATGGCGATGCTGTTGTCAGCCCACACCACGGCTGCGTCTGGCGCCGCCTGGCGGGCGAGTTCGCTGACATCGGCGCCCCCCGAGGCAAACCGTAGCGGCACATTCAGCTCCAGCGCCGCTTCGCGCAATACAGGGTTGGCCATTTGCAGATCGCTCGCCAGCAGGCACGCCACCGATTGCCCGGCGATTTTCGCCTGCCGCAGCGCCGCGCGAACGGTCGCTGGCAAATCGTCCGCTGCGGCATTCACCGCCACCAGCACGCTAAGCGGGTAGATCAGCAATTCGTTGGCCGCCGGCACGCGCTCGGCACTGCCGACGTGGATCGCCAACGACGCCTGCGGGTCTTGCGGCAACTGCGCTGGCGCCAGCCAGGGCGCATCGCCTTCTATACGCACGCGTTCGCCCGCCAGCAAATCCGAGACAAAACGCTTGCCCAGTTCCAGATCGCCAAGCGCGTAACCGCTGGGGGGATTGAGCAGGCAGGTGCCGAAACGCAATTCACCACTGGTGGTGATCGCCGCACTGACCTCAAGAGCGGCGGCAATCTCGCGCGCCATGACGTTCACGCCACCGAGGCCGCCGAGCAGCGGCACCACGGCGCTGCCATCTTCGGCCACGGCCAGCACCGCAGGCTCGGCGCCCTTTTCCAGCAGCAGCGGCGCCAGGGTACGGATCACGATGCCGGCCGCGCACAAGGCAATGATCGGCGTGTCCTGTTGATAAAACTCGCGCAGGGTGGCGCCGAATTCGTGATAGACGCGGTCGGCGCCCTCAACCCGTTCGGCCAGGCCATGGATCAACGCGCCGGGGTACAGCCGTTGAATCTTGCGCGCGGTCGCGAGGCTGCCGTTGCCGAGAATGACAATCGCCGGAACTGGACGGGACATCAGCCTTGCCACCTTTCACCGGGAACGATGATCAACGAGAAATACGGCGAGGACATGGGCTCGACCTGATCCAGCGGGACGATTTTCTGATTGGCCATGGTCGCGCGTTCGACGTACAACGCGCGCTCCGCCAGACCCAGTTCTTCGAGCACTTGGCGGACCTTGGGAAAGTTGCGCCCCAGCTTCATGATCACCGCCGCATCGGCATCGGCCAGTCGACGCTTGAGGTCGTCATGCGGCAGCACGCCGGACAACACCGACAGACTCTGATTGCGATACACCAGCGGCGCGCCCAGCACCGAAGCGCCGCCGAGCATCGAGCACACGCCCGGCACCACTTCGGCTGCGTAGCGCTCGGCCAGGCGATCGTGCAGGTACATGTAGGAGCCGTAGAAGAACGGATCGCCTTCGCAGATCACCGCCACGTCCCGGCCGGCGTCCAGGTGCGCGGCGAGTTCTTCGCCGGCCGCATCGTAGAAATCGCTGATCACTTGCTCATACGACAGCGGCGCCGGCAGGGCTTCGGTGGTCACCGGGTACACCAGCGGCAGCAGCGTTTGCGCGTCCTGCAAATGCGCTTCGATGATGCCGAACGCATTGCCTTTTTTGCCCTTGGCGACGAAATACGCCACCACCGGCGACTCGCGCAGCAAGCGCAGGGCTTTGACGGTAATCAGCTCCGGATCACCGGGGCCGACGCCCAGGCCGATCAAGCGTCCAGGTTGCTGCATCATTCGATCTCCGTGGCGAGAGCGTTGACGGCGGCGGCGGCCATGGCGCTGCCGCCCAGGCGGCCTTGCATGATCACAAACGGTACGCCGCGACTGTCGGCGGCCAGCGCGGCCTTCGATTCAGCGGCGCCGACGAAGCCCACCGGGAAGCCGAGAATCAGCGCTGGTTTCGGTGCGCCGGCGTCGAGCATTTCCAGCAGATAAAACAGCGCGGTCGGCGCGTTGCCGATCACCACCACGGCGCCTTCCAGGTGTGGGCGCCACAACTCCAACGCGGCGGCGGAGCGGGTATTGCCCAACTCGCGGGCCAAATCCGCGACGCTTTCATCACGCAGCGTGCAGATAACCGGGTTGTTGGCCGGCAACCGCGTGCGCGTGACGCCTTCGCTGACCATCCGCGCATCGCACAGGATTGGCGCGCCGGCGGCCAGCGCCTCACGCCCGGCCTTGCCCGCACCGTCGGAAAATTGCAGGCCGTCGATGGCATCGACCATGCCGCAGGCGTGGATCACCCGCACCGCGAGTTTTTCCAGATCGGCCGGGATGCGGTCGAGGTTGGCCTCGGCACGAATGATCGCGAAGGAGTTGCGATAGATCTCCTGACCGTCGCGGATGTAATCAAGCATCTAAGGGGCTCCGTGAGCGGGCGTCGAGCAAGGCTGCGACCGCTTCAATAGTAAGATTGCGGGCGTGCAGCGCGCCGAAACCCGGCTGTGCTGCATCGCGAAAATAGAGGTCGTAGTGACCGGGAGAAACCGCCAGCAACGTGACCGGCGCACTGTGCGCCGCCGCGCAGGAACGCGGGCAGCCGGACAGGTGCACGCTCAGTGTCTGGCCGTCACGTTGCAGCAGCGCCGCCAGTGATCGGGCATCGCCCTTGGTGTCGGCCAGGCCTTTACCGCAACCGCTCGAACCGGTGCAGGCAATCAGGTGCGCCAAGGCATCGGCGGCCGAGCACCGCAAGCCGAGCCGTTCGAGAGCATGGATAACCTGCGGCGAATCGTCGGCATGGATACCGGGAAGTAACAGGCTCTGCCATGGGGTCAATCGCAGCGTGCCGTCGCCCTGTTCGCGCGCCAGTTGCGCAGCGCCCCTGAGCATCGCCGGATCGAGGCGGCCGAGTGGCGGCACCGCGCCGACGTACACACGATCAGCGTCGCGCTGAGGATGCGCGCCGATGTGCAAGTCACCTCGATTCGCCGTGCGCTGCCAGCCCTCGACGGGCATCAGCGGCACACGTTCGGCCACGCGAGCGAGAAAGTCGTCGAGCGCACATTCGGCAAGCAGATGCCGCAGGCGAGTCTGTTCGGGACGCGCCATTTCAAGAAACAGTTCCAGCACCGCCACGACCAGGGCATGGCCTTGCTCCAGCGGCACCGCCGCCGCTGGCAGGTCCACCAGACACCCGGCCAGACCGAAGGCGAACACACGCTCGTCCTCTCGCCCGGCAACGGACAACCACAGATCATGCGGATGCTCGAGCATCGCCAGCGCTTCGCCGCCATCGAGTTGCACGGCGAACTTGGCGCTGAGGTCGTGCAAGCGTGCATCGTTTTGCAGCGTGGCGAGAATCTGCTCGGCCAACGGGCGCGTATCGCACAGCATCTGCGGATCAATCCCGGCAGTTGGGCTGAGCATCACGTTGCGTACATCGTCGCCCGCCGCGCTGCGGGGACCGAGCCCGGCGGCCATCAGGCTGTCGATCAGGGCGCGGTGTTGACTGCCGATCCCGCGAATTTGCAGGTTGGCGCGGTTGGTCGCCTCGATCACCCCGCCGGCAAAACGTTCGGCCGCATCCGCCACCGCGTCGGCCTGGGCGGCGCTGATCGAACCGCCATTCAACTTGATCCGGCAAATCCCGCCATCCAGTGCCTGGACAATACGCAGCAACCCCGGGCAGGCCGAGGGGCGTAAGGCGTGGGACATCGGGCGTTCGTTCAAGGGGGCGGCCGGCTAGGTGGGAAAGGCGCTTCGCGGGCGAAGGCGCGGTATTATGCCTGCTTTGTCGGGCGGCATGAAAAGCCTGCCCGTCGGAACAGTCCGTTTGAGGACTATTTTTGAGGACGGTAGATGTCACCCTGGCTGACGGTAGTGGGAATCGGTGAAGACGGCTTCAAGGGCCTGGGCAGGAACGCCCGGCATGCTCTGCTGCGGGCTTCGCGGATCATTGGCGGTCAGCGGCAACTGGATTTGCTGCCGGTGTGCATCCGTGGCGAGCGGCAATTGTGGCCCAGTCCGTTTTCCCTTGAACCGGTATTGAAGCAGCGCGGCGAGCCGGTTTGCGTGCTGGCCAGCGGCGATCCGATGTTGTTCGGCGTCGGCGCCAGCCTTGCCCGGCAACTGCCCGACGAAGACATGCTGATCCTGCCGGCCCCCTCCTCCTGCTCGCTCGCGGCGGCGCGCATGGGCTGGCCGTTGCAGGACGTGGTAACGCTCTCGATCGTGGCTCGGCCCATTGCGGCGCTTAATGCGCAGGTGTTCAGCGGCGTGCGTTTGCTGGTGCTGAGCAACGACCGCCACAGCCCGGCCGCCATCGCGGCGCTGCTGCGCGAACGCGGTTTTGGTCCCAGCCGTCTGAGTGTGCTGGAACACCTGGGCGGTGCCGCCGAGCGGCGCATCGATGGCCTCGCCAGTGACTGGAATGAATCGAACATCGCCGACCTGAACCTGATCGCCATCGAGTGCATCGCCGAGCCGGACGCACCGCGTCTGTCCCGACTGGCCGGCCTGCCAGACTCGGCTTTCAAGCACGACGGTCAATTGACCAAGCGCGACGTGCGCGCGATCACCCTGGCGCGCCTGGCCCCGGTGCCCGGCGAACTGCTGTGGGACGTGGGCGCCGGCAGCGGCTCGATCGGCATCGAATGGATGCGTGCGCACCCGACGTGTCGAGCATTGGCCATCGAAGCCGATGCCGGCCGCCAACAGTTGATCGAGCACAACCGCGATGCCCTCGGCGTTCCCGGCCTGCAATTGACTCGCGGCAGCGCGCCACAGGCGTTGGCCGGGCTCGAACGTCCGGACGCGATTTTCATTGGTGGCGGCGTGACCCGCGACGGCGTGCTCGACACCTGCTGGGCGCAACTCAAACCCGGCGGCCGACTGGTCGCCAACGCGGTGACGCTGCAAAGCGAAGTGGCGCTGATGGCCTGGCGCGAGCGCCACGGCGGCGAGCTGACGCGCATTCACGTCGCCCAGGCGCAGCCACTCGGGGAGTTCGACACGTGGCGTCAGGCGTTGCCGATCACCTTGCTGGACGTGACGAAGCCTTGCGATGCGTGACGAAACCGCCGAACAACCGGCGCCGCTGCGCAGCGGCCTGACCACGGGTAGTTGCGCGACCGCGACCAGTCTGGCGGCGGCTCGCCTGTTGTTGGGCGGACTGAGCGCTGACGCCGTCGAGATCGTTTTGCCCAAGGGCAAGCAGGTACACATGCGCCTGGAGTTCTGCCGACTGATCGAGGACGGCGCCGAAGCCGGGACGATCAAGGATGCCGGCGATGACCCGGACGTCACCCACGGCGCCTTGCTGTATTCCCAAGTGCGATTGAGCGCCGAACCGGGTATTCGCTTCAGCGCCGGACGAGGCGTCGGCACCGTCACCCGGCCGGGGCTGGTGCTGGGGGTCGGCGAGCCGGCGATCAACCCGGTGCCGCGCAAAATGATCACCGAGCACCTGACGTTGCTGGCCGAAGAACTGGGTTACCGGGGCGGTTTCGCGGTCACCGTCAACGTCGAGGACGGTGAAGCGCTGGCGCTCAAAACCATGAACCCGCGCCTGGGCATTCTCGGCGGCTTGTCGATTCTCGGCACCAGCGGCATCGTCCGGCCGTTCTCCTGTGCGGCGTACATCGCCTCGATCCACCAAGGCATCGACGTCGCCAAAACCAACGGATACCTGCACATCGCCGCGTGCACCGGCAACGCCAGCGAAGACACCATGCGCCGGGTCTACGACCTGCCGGAAATCGCCCTGATCGAAATGGGCGACTTCGTCGGCGCCGTGCTCAAACACCTGCGCAAAGTGCCGGTGGCAAAACTCAGCCTCTGCGGCGGTTTCGGCAAAATCAGCAAACTGGCGGCCGGGCACATGGATTTACACAGTCGGCACTCCAGCATCGACCTGCCGCAACTGGCCGAATGGGCCGCAGCGATTGGCGCCGATCAGGCGTTGCAACACGGGATTCGCGCGGCCAACACCAGCCAGCAAGCCTTGGCGATGGCCAGCGCGGCGGGCATCGCCCTCGGTGATGCGGTGTGTCAGCACGCGCTGGACTTTGCCCGCAGCGTGGTGCCGGCGCAGGTTCAGGTTGAAGTGTTTGCCATCGATCGCCAGGGCGGGATTGTCGGCCATGCGGGAGCTTTTCAATGAAGCGCATTCTGCTGCTCGGCGGCGTGACCGAAGCCCTGGCCATCGCCCGCACGCTGGGGCCAGAACATGTCTACAGCCTGGCCGGCGTCGGTCGAGTGCCGACGGACCTGACCTGCCATGTCCGCGTCGGCGGCTACGGCGGCGCCGAAGGTCTGGCGCGGTTCATTCGCGAAGAGCGGATCGAGCTGCTGCTGGACGCGACCCATCCGTACGCCGCGCAAATCAGCCACAACGCTGCAACCGCCGCACAGTCGAGTGGCATTGCGTGCTGGGCATTACGGCGTCCGGCCTGGCAGCCACAGGCCGGCGATGACTGGCGCGAGATCGGCGACTGGGCCGAACTGACCGAAGCCCTGAAACCCTTCCGCCGACCGCTGTTCACCCTCGGCCGCGAACCGTTGCAGCACTTGCACGAAATCCCGCCGGAACAATTCTGGACCTTGCGCGCCCTCGACATTTACCCCGGCAACGAACGCTGCGAAGTCATCGGCGCACGCGGGCCGTTTTTGATCGAGGATGAACGCGAACTGTTTGAACGTCGCCAGATTGATGTGCTGATCAGCAAGAATAGCGGCAGCACCGCCACCGAACCGAAACTGGAAGTGGCGCGCGAGCGTGGGGTACCGGTGTTGGTATTGCGGCGGCCGGTGTTGCCGGGGGTTGATCGGGAGTTTGGGTCGGTGGCGGATGTACTGAGCGCCCTGATCACGGAAACCGCCCCATAACCTGTAGCCGCTGGTGAAGCCTGCGTTTGGCAGTGCCTGCAAAAAATGCGCAACGCCCTACCTATCTATCGGACCTCACCCACAGCAGCATCAAAATCGGCTGACTCGTCGGATGGTGCTCCCGCCCCTATATTTGCGAGCCACACCTGCGTAGCACTCGGAGCATCTGATGACTGAAGAATTCTCTCGTTTCGATATCGCGGAGTTTCTCCATACACCCTCCGATATGTGGAACTACCTCAAAGCTTGTGAAGTTGAAGATTCGGGAGACGGACGTTTTATCCGTTTAGCCTTCAGAGACGTCAGAAAAACCATCAGCGCACGAATTCAAAGTGACCCGGGGTTTGCTCAAGCAATTCGAATCGAAGTCGCTACACTCTTTCGTAATGGCGAGTTGGAACTGGCTCAAAGCATGATGAACCTGTTAACGAAGGCGCTGCGACACCACACCGCACGCCGCCTTTTTACTTATCGGCCCTGATCAGGCTAAATAGCCGCGCCTGATCGCCCACCCAACGGATTTTGTCCCATGTCCCGACAACGGCTCGCAATTGCCTGGATCGCCTGCTTTGCAGTGCTGTTCAACATGCTCGCCATGCCGATGACCGGAGCCATGGCGCAGTCGGCGAAATCACCCGCCGAGCAGATGTTGTGGGGCAGTTTCTGTACGTCCAGCGGCACGAAAATGGTGGCGATCTCCTTGGGCACGCCGGAGCAAAATGCGCCGCAGAGTGACGAACATTCCAACATGCAGCATTGCTGGTGCTGCTCGGGTTCTGCGCCGTTGGTGGCATTGCCGGGGCATGTGCCTCAACTGTATTTCGCGCGATTCGCGGCTGATCGAAGCCTGCCCGCCGCTTCTCTGGACACACCGACACCGCGCCAGCAATGGCCGAGCCTCAACCCCCGCGCTTCCCCTCTGGTGTGATGCCTTCTCGCAATTGACCTGCGTCTTGAATCACTCTGGAGAACTGCCATGTTGAACAAACTCATCGTTCTGGCCGCGCTGCTGCTGCCTGCCTGCTTTGCCAATGCCCACGAATACAAGGCTGGCGAACTGGAAATCGCTCATCCCTGGTCGCAAGAATTGCCGCCCAACGCGCCGACCGTCGCGGCCTATTTCGTCATTCAAAACAACGGTAAAACCGCTGACCGCTTGCTCAGCGTCGACTCGCCGATTGCCGGCGAAGCGCAGCTGCACGAGCACCAGATGCAGGACGGTCTGGCGAAAATGCGCCAAGTGCCGAGTGTCGATATCCCGGCAGGCGGCAACGTTACGTTTGCGCCAATGGCCTATCACGTGATGTTGATCGACCTGAAAGACCGCAGCCTGTTGACCGACGGCAAGCGTTTCCCGCTGACGATGCATTTCGAAAAATCCGGCAACGTGACGGTCGAAGTGGCGGTGCAGAAAAAAGCTCCGGACGGCATGCAAGAACATATGCACGCCCAGTAAGCGCCTGAGCAGACACCGCCATGCGCCCGCTTAGCGCCAGGTCATCCGCACACCGCCGTCAGTCATCCGGCTTGACGCGCGGCAGCTGGATCAGCCTGTTCGCCATGTTGATGATCTTTATCGGCCCGCTGATTTCTCAGTCGATGCCGATGGATCAACGCGCCTCGGCGCTGATGCAAGCCTCCATGAACATGTCGATGGACATGAGCATGGACATGTCGGCGATGGAGCACGCCGACCACGGCGCGCAACCCGCCGCCGAGCACTGCCCACCCGAAGCCTCGCACCATGCGCTCTGGGAAAAATGCGGCTATTGCAGCCTGCTGTTCAATTGCCCGGCGCTGACCGGCGGCCAATCCTTCGTCGCGTTCGACACCCCCAAAGCCAACACTTTCACCACCCCCTCACCCCGCCTGGGCCACGCCCGGCAAACCTTCTTCCCCGGCGCCCGCACCCGCGCCCCGCCCATCGACGCGTAGACACCCACGCCGACCTCACACGGTTCGAAGACAACCACCGCAACCTGTGGGAGCGGGCTTGCTCGCGAAGCGGGAGTGTCAGTCAACACTGCCGTCGACTGACACCACGCCTTCGCGAGCAAGCCTGCTCCCACAGGGATTGCGCAGGCTGTCGGCCGTGTCGTTTACGACTGTTCGATGGAAATTGTCATGTCCAGGTTTTCTGCTGACCCACGCTTGAGCGCTGCCCAAGCTCCTTTTGCCCGCAACGAATCAGGCATTCGTTTCATGCGGGCCACCGCCGTCCTTTGCGGCGCGCTGCTGGCGCCGATAGCGCTAGCCGACGAGCACACCGATCACGGTGAAGAACTGAGCCCGACGGTGATCACCGCCATCGCCCCGAGTTCGCCGCTGACCATCGTCACCAACCCGAAAGACCCGCGCCAACCGGTGCCAGCCAGTGACGGCGCTGACTATCTGAAAACCATCCCCGGCTTCGCCATGGTGCGCAATGGCGGCACCAACGGCGATCCGGTGCTGCGCGGGATGTTTGGCTCGCGGCTGAACATCCTCACCAACGGCGGCCAGTTGCTCGGTGCATGCCCTGGCCGGATGGACGCGCCGACCTCGTACATCTCACCGGAAACCTACGACAAACTCACCGTCATCAAAGGCCCGCAAACCGTGCTCTGGGGCCCGGGCGCGTCGGCCGGGACCATTCTGTTCGATCGTGAACCGGAGAGCTTTGGTGAACTGGGCACTCGCGTGAACGCCAGCGTCCTGGCCGGCTCCAACGGCCGCTTCGACAAAGTCGTGGACGCCGCCGCCGGCGGGCCGCTGGGTTACGTGCGGGTGATCGGCAACACCGCGCACGCCGACGACTACAAGGACGGCAACAACGACACCGTGCCGTCGCGCTATGACAAATGGAACGGCGACGTCGCGCTCGGCTGGACCCCTGACGCCGACACCTTGCTGGAGCTGACCGCCGGCAAGGGCGATGGCGATGCGCGTTACGCCGGGCGTGGCATGGACGGCTCGCAGTTCAAGCGCGAAAGCCTCGGCCTGCGCTTCGAGAAATCCAACCTCGGCGAAGTGCTGGATAAGGTCGAAGCGCAGGTCTATTACAACTACGCCGACCACGTGATGGACAACTACACCCTGCGCACGCCGTCCGGCACCGGGATGATGGCAGGCCCCATGGCTGCCAACGTCGACCGTCGCACCCTCGGTGGGCGAATCAAAGCCACCTGGCGCTGGGCCGATGTGCAACTGATCAGCGGCATTGATGCGCAGACCAACGAGCACCGTGAACGCAGCAGCATGGGCATCGACACCTACAAGGATCTGCCCTACACCAAGGACGCCGAGTTCCATGACTACGGCGTGTTCAGCGAATTGACCTGGTACGCCGCCGAGCGTGACCGGCTGATTACCGGCGCGCGCCTGGACCGTGCGTCGGTCAAGGATTACCGGCAGACCATCGGTTCGGGAATGATGCCCAGCGCCAATCCGACCGCTGACGACACCCGCGCCGATACCTTGCCGAGCGGCTTCGTCCGTTACGAGCATGACCTGGCCGACAGCCCGACCACGCTCTACGCCGGCCTCGGCCACACCCAACGGTTCCCCGACTATTGGGAGCTGTTTTCGCCTGATGCGGGCCCCGCCGGTTCAGTCAACGCCTTCGATTCGATCAAGCCCGAGAAAACCACTCAGCTCGACTTCGGCCTGCAATACAAAGCCGAAGACCTCGAAGCCTGGGCCTCGGGTTACGTCGGCCAGGTGCGCGATTACATCCTGTTCGACTACACGCCCGGAATGATGGGCATGACGTCGCAAGCGCAGAACATCGACGCACGGATCATGGGTGGCGAACTCGGTGCGGCGTATCAACTGACCTCCCGCTGGAAAGCCGACGCGACCCTCGCCTACGCCTGGGGCAAGAACAGCAGCGACGGCAACGCGCTGCCGCAGATGCCGCCGCTGGATGCACGTTTCGGCCTGACCTACAGCGAAGACAACTGGAGCGCCGGCGCCTTATGGCGAGTGGTCGCGGCGCAAAACCGCATCGACCAGAACAAGGGCAACGTGGTCGGCAAAGACTTCGGCAAGACCCCGGGGTTCGCCGTGTTCTCGCTGAACGGCGCGTACCGGATCAACGACAACTGGAAGGTCAGCAGTGGCGTCGACAACCTGTTCGGCAAGGCGTACGCCGAGCATTTGAACCTGGCCGGCAATGCTGGTTTCGGCTACCCGGCCAATGACCCGCAGGCCATTAAAGAACCGGGGCGAACGCTCTGGACCAAGGTGGACATGAGTTTCTAAAAGTTTCACGGGCACGGCCAACGCCGGACTTGTGGGAGCGGGCTTGCTCGCGAAAGCGGTGTATCAGTCGACGGCGAGGTTGGTTTTGCCGCCTTCGCGAGCAAGCCCGCTCCCACAGGAGTGAGTGTCAAAGCAACACCCGCGATCCATTGCCAACAACAAAAGAACCAAGCCAAGCGGAGCACAACCGATGAAACAGCCCAAAGTGAATTTCTACAACCTGGCCTGGCGCTGGCATTTCTATGCCGGTCTGTTCGTCGCGCCATTCATGGTGATGCTGGCCCTGACCGGGGTCATCTACCTGTTCAAACCGCAACTCGACCCGTTGATGTACGGCAGCCTGATGAACGTCCCGGCCGGTCATCACAGCGTTCCGGCCGACGACCTGCTCAAGCGGGTGAAAGCGGCGTATCCGCAAGCGACGATCAAGCAGTATTTGCCACCGCCCAACGCCGAACGCAGCGCGCAGTTTGTCGTCGTCAACGCTGGCACCGAGCTCAACGTGTTTGTCGATCCGTACCACGGCGACATCCTCGGCGAGCAAGACGCGAAGATGAACCTGCAAGCGGTTGCCCGAGCCATTCACGGCGAATTGATGATCGGCACGGTCGGTGATCGACTGGTCGAACTGGCCGCCGGCTGGGCCGTGGTGCTGGTGGTTTCCGGCGTATACCTGTGGTGGCCACGCGGGCAAGCCGCCGGCATCCTGTGGCCGCGATTGAGCAGTCGCGGTCGCGTGCTGTGGCGCGATTTGCATGCCGTCACCGGGTTCTGGGGCGCGGCGTTTTTGCTGGTGATGCTGCTCAGCGGTATGACCTGGAGCGGCTTCTGGGGCCAAAAATATGCGCAAGTGTGGAACGTGTTTCCGGCGGCGATGTGGGACGACGTGCCCAAGTCCGACGTCGAAGCGCGCAGCCTCAACAGCGCCACGCGCCAGACCGTGCCTTGGGCGATGGAAAACACGCCGATGCCGATGTCCGGCGATCATGCCGAACACATGGCTCACGGGGCTGCGCCGGTCGGTCCCGCCGCACCGACCATCGGCCTGCAGGATGTGCAAAACATCGCCGTGCAACGCAAGGTCGAGCCGGGTTACAGCATCACGTTCCCGACCACCGCGACGGGCGTGTTCACCATCGCCGTGTTCGCCGATGACCCGCGAAACGACGCCACGCTGCATGTCGATCAATACACCGGCGATGTCCTCGCCGACGTGCGCTATGGGCAATACGGCGCCGTCGCCCGCGCCACCGAAATCGGCGTGATGCTGCACGAAGGCAAAATGTTCGGGGTGTTCAACCAGATCATCGTGCTGCTGATCTGTCTGATGATTTTGCTCAGCGCGGTCAGCGGCGTGGTGATCTGGTGGAAGCGCCGGCCACAGGGCAAATTCGGGGTGCCGCCACTGCGCCACGACTTGCCGAAATGGAAAACCGCGATGGTCATCATGTTTGCGTTGGCGGTGGCGTTTCCGTTGGTCGGCGCATCGCTGGTGGTGGTCTGGGTGCTGGACCGGGTGCTGTTTTCGCGATTCACCCGGCAAACTGAATCGGCCTCATCTTCATCGTGAAGCAGGCGAGATGCGCCGGGCGTGAGGGGCTGTAAACTGCCCCAGGCGCGACACCCTGGCCTTTCGGGCCTCTTCGTCGGATCGCCGCCCGGAGCAAGCCCGCTCCCACAGAAATTGCGCAAAACCTGTGGGAGCGGGTTCGCCCGCGAAGGCGTCAGCAGCCTCGCCGCACATTCCCCGAGAAAACGCATGACCTCGCTGAACCTCACAAACCTCGCCTGGACACCCCTGGGCCACGGCCATTGTCATCACCAGTTCCAGCTGCGTGATGCCTCATTGCACGTGGCCGCCGGCGAGTTTGTCGGTTTGATCGGCCCCAATGGCAGCGGCAAGACCAGCCTGCTGCGCTGCGCTTATCGCTTCAGCAAGCCCGAGCGCGGCGAGGTCCGAGTCGACCACCACAACGTCTGGCAGCACTCCTCGCGCTGGTGTGCGCAACGCATCGCCGTGGTGTTGCAGGAATTCCCCGACGCCTTCGGCCTGACCGTTGAAGAAGTGGTCGCCATGGGCCGCACGCCGCACAAAGGGCTGTTCGATGGCGACACCCTCGAAGACCGAAATCTGGCGACTCAAGCATTGGCATCCGTCGGCCTGAACGGCTTCGAAGAGCACGCCTTCGCCACGCTCTCCGGCGGTGAAAAACAGCGCGTGATCCTCGCTCGCGCACTGGCCCAGCAACCGCAACTGCTGATCCTCGACGAGCCGACCAATCACCTCGACCCCCGCTATCAGCTCGAACTGTTGCAATTGGTCAAACGCCTGAACATCGGCACGCTGGCCAGCATTCATGACCTCAATCTGGCGGCCGCATTCTGCGATCGTTTGTACGTGATCAATCACGGCCGCATCGTCGCCAGCGGCACTCCCGAACACGTCCTGACCGCCCCGTTGCTGCGCGACGTGTTCGGTGTCGAGGCGCTGATCGATGAACACCCCCTCCACGGCTACCCGCGAATTACCTGGATAACCCGACCATGACTGTGCGTTCCCTGCTCTGCCTCGCTGTGTTGCTGGGCAGTGCCCAGGCCTTTGCCGAGCCCACGAAATACCCGCTGACCATTCAAAGCTGCAACCGCGAAGTGACCTTCAAGCAGGCGCCGAAGCATGCGGTCAGCCACGACATCAACATGACCCAGATGATGCTCGCCCTCGGCCTCAAGTCGAGCATGGTCGGCTACAGCGGCGTGAGCGGCTGGAAATCGGTCACGCCCGAGATGCAGACCATCCTCGACGGCCTGCCCGAGTTGGCGGCGAAGTACCCGTCGGTGGAAACGCTGCTCAACGCCAACGTCGATTTCTTCTTCGCTGGCTGGGATTACGGCATGCGCGTCGGTGGCGATCTCACGCCGCAAACCTTGCAGCCGTTGGGCATCAACGTCTATGAGCTGACCGAGTCCTGCGCGTTCGTCATGCAACGCCCGCCGGCCACGCTGGAAGACACCTACAACGACCTGCGCAACCTCGGCAAGATCTTCGACGTGCAAGACCGCGCCAACGCCTTGATCGGCCGGATGCAGGTGCAAGTCGCCGCCGTGCGCAAAGACCTGCCGACGGACAAGCCTCGGGTGTTCCTCTATGACAGCGGCGAAGACCGCGCCATGACCTCCGGCCGTCTCGGCATGCCGCAAGCGCTGATCGACGCCGCTGGCGGGCGCAATATCCTGGAAGACGTCGAGTCGAGCTGGACCCGGGTCAATTGGGAGAGCGTGGTCGAGCGCAACCCGCAGGTGATCGTGATCGTCGATTACGGCGAAGTCAGCGCCGAGCAGAAAGAGCAATTCCTGCTGAACAACCAGGCGCTGCAATCGGTGGACGCGATCAAGCACCGGCGTTTCATCGTGATTCCGTACGTGCAGGCCACGCCGGGCATCGACAACGTGCTGGCGGTGGAAACCCTGGCCAAAGGTTTCCACGGCACATGATCAATCGTTGCTACGCCTGGTTGCTGATCGCCCTCGGCGCACTGTTGCTCGTGTCGTGCGTGGTGACGCTGGGCTTCGGCCCGGCGCGGGTGCCGGTGGACGTGGTGTGGCGGATATTGCTGCACAAAATCTCCGGCATCGGTGTGCAGGACTGGCCGGCCGGGCAGGAACACATCGTCTGGCTGATCCGCGTGCCGCGCATGGTGCTGGGTGCGCTGGTCGGCGCCGGGCTGGCGTTGATCGGCGCGGTACTGCAAGCGGTGACGCGCAATCCGCTGGCCGATCCGCACTTGCTCGGGGTGACGTCGGGCGCCACGTTGGGCGCGGTGATTGTGGTGCTGCATGTCGGTGAAATCGTCGGCCTGCTGACCTTGCCGATTGCGGCGTTTTTCGGTGCATTGCTGAGCATGGTGATCGTGCTGATGATCGCCAATCGCAATGGCCGACTGGACAGTGATCGACTGCTGCTGTGTGGCGTGGCGGTGTCGTTCGTGATGATGGCGATTGCCAATTTGCTGCTGTTTCTCGGCGATCACCGCGCCAGTTCGGCAGTGATGTTCTGGATGCTCGGCGGCCTCGGATTGGCGCGCTGGGAATTGCTTGCGGTGCCGGCGGCCAGCGTGTTGCTGGGGCTGCTATTGCTGCTGGGAATGGCGCGTCCCTTGAACGCATTGATGGCCGGTGAACAGACGGCGGTAACGCTTGGCCTGAATGCGCGGACTGTGCGCTTGCGGGTGTTCTTGATTGCGTCGTTGATGACCGGTGTGTTGGTGTCGATCAGCGGGTCCATCGGTTTTGTCGGGTTGATGGTGCCGCACATTGCGCGGCGACTGGTCGGGGCTGAGCATCGGCGTTTGCTGCCAGTGTGCGTGTTGCTGGGCAGCGTGTTCCTGGTGTGGGTGGATGTCGCCGCCCGGACCATGATCGCCCCCGAGGACTTGCCGATTGGCGTCGCCACCGCCGCCATCGGTGGATTGTTCTTCATCGGCCTGATGCGCCGGCGCTAACGCCAGAAAGAACCCAACTACCCCCCCCTTGTGGGAGCGGGCTTGCTCGCGAAGGCGTCGTGTCAGGCAATATCCATGGCGACTGACACACCGCATTCGCGAGCAAGCCCGCTCCCACAAGGGGTTTGTTGGGGTTCGCGGTTGCGTGCATGACGCAAATCCACCATGGGCGCTTGGCGTAGCCTAGAATGCGTGCCTCACAACTTTCAGGATGAGCCTCATGTTGAAATCTGTTTTCCTGGCGCTGCTGGTCATGGGCGCAAGCGTCGCGCATGCCGACACCGACGTCGACGTCTCGAAGGTTTACGGCAAAGTCCAATTCGTCGACCACGATCCTGATTACACAGTGCAGGTCGTGGACTCCCTCCCCGACCTGAAAGTGCAGACAGTCGACACGTCTCCAGATTCGCCGGGCAAGTGGCAAACCGTCGACAGCTCCCCCGATTACAAGATCCAGATCGTCGATTCCGACCCGGATTTCACCATCCAGTACGTCGATTCCGCTCCCGGCGTCAACTGACCCCCGCCGCACCGCTGCCGCCGAGCGGCAGCACCACAATGACGCATGCCGTCGCACCATCGCCCCGACCTCGTTCCTTCGTGGTGCGCCGCGCAAGCGCGCAACCGCTCTGAAACGGCGTTTTCGTGCCCGCAACCAACTAGGCACAGCCCTTGCTAAAGAGCCTTCAGTAGTCCGCATCTGCCAACCAAGAAATTTCTAACGTTCATGGAGATCGCACAATGAAGCGTCGCAGCTTGATCAAGGCTTTCACACTCACGGCATCCATTGCCGCGATGGGCATGACCTGGACTGTCCAGGCCGCCGAGACCATCAAGGTCGGTATCCTGCACTCGTTGTCCGGCACCATGGCGATCTCCGAAACGTCCCTCAAAGACATGGCGTTGATGACCATCGACGAAATCAACGCCAAGGGTGGCGTCAACGGCAAGATGCTGGAACCGGTGGTAGTCGACCCGGCCTCGAACTGGCCGCTGTTCGCCGAAAAGGGTCGGCAGTTGCTGACCCAGGACAAAGTGGCGGTGGTGTTCGGTTGCTGGACTTCGGTGTCGCGTAAATCGGTATTGCCGGTGTTCGAAGAGCTCAACGGCTTGCTGTTCTACCCGGTGCAATACGAAGGCGAAGAGATGTCGCCGAACGTGTTCTACACCGGCGCCGCGCCGAACCAGCAGGCGATTCCGGCAGTGGAATACCTGATGAGCGAGGAAGGCGGCAGCGCCAAGCGGTTCTTCCTGCTCGGCACCGATTACGTCTACCCGCGCACCACCAACAAAATCCTGCGCTCGTTCCTGCACTCCAAAGGTGTGGCGGACAAAGACATCGAAGAGGTCTACACCCCGTTCGGTCACAGCGATTACCAAACCATCGTCGCCAACATCAAGAAATTCTCGGCCGGTGGCAAGACAGCCGTTGTCTCCACCGTCAACGGCGACTCCAACGTGCCGTTCTATAAAGAACTGGCCAACCAGGGCTTGAAAGCCACCGACGTACCGGTGGTGGCGTTCTCGGTCGGCGAAGAAGAACTGCGCGGCATCGACACCAAACCGCTGGTGGGCAACCTCGCGGCGTGGAACTACTTCGAGTCGGTCGAGAACCCGGTGAACACCAAGTTCGTCGCCGACTGGAAGGCCTATTCCAAGAAACACAACCTGCCGGGCGCCGACAAAGCGGTGACCAACGACCCGATGGAAGCCACCTACGTCGGCATTCATATGTGGGCGCAAGCGGTTGAGAAAGCCAAGTCCACCGACGTCGACAAAGTCCGCGAGGCCCTCGCCGGCCAGACCTTTGCCGCGCCATCCGGTTATACGCTGACCATGGACAAGACCAACCACCACCTGCACAAGCCGGTGATGATCGGCGAGATTCAGGCCGACGGTCAGTTCAACGTGGTGTGGCAGACCCAAGGGCCGATCCGCGCCGAGCCGTGGAGCCCGTTTATCGATGGCAACGACAAGAAGCCGGATTATGCGGTGAAGAGCAACTGAGCCACTGGGTGTCGGCCTCGAGCACGGTGCCTGAGGCCGATGCAAATCCCTGTGGGAGCGGGCTTGCTCGCGAAGACGGCGGCACATCCAGCATCAATGTGACTGACCCACCGCATTCGCGAGCAAGCCCGCTCCCACATTGTCCGCGCAAGGCCAATGACATGCCGACTGCCCTTTACCGCTTCATTCTCGCCATCGCAATTTTGTTGCCGATGACCACCCATGCCGGCGACGCCGAAGACTTCGTCGCCGCCAATCCCGTGCAGCAAGCCAAACTGTTGGAATCCTGGGCCGCGCAGCCCGACCCGGCCCGCATCGAATTGATCAACGCCCTGCAACAAGGCGAATTGACCGTCGACGGCCAACCGAAAACCTTGCGCCTGAATAACCGCCTGCGGGGTCTGATCGACACCGCGCTGGCCAGCCACCAATTGCTCGCCGCCGACGCCAAAATCCGTCTGGCTGCCGCGCAGCAATTGCAGAAAAGCGCCAAACCCGCGCAGCTGAAATTCCTCGATCAGGCCCTGGCAGCAGAAAAAGACCAGACCGTCCACGCCGCCCTCAGCCTGGCCTTGGCCAACCTGCAACTGGTGGACACCGCCCCGACCGTGCGCCTCGCCGCCGTTCGCTTGCTGGGTGAAACCGGCGACCCGCTTGCCCGCACCCGCCTCGAAAGCCTGCTGGAACTGGGCGTCGAAGCCGACGCCACGGTGCGCACCGCCGCCGAAACCAGCCTCGCGCAAGTCAAACGCAAACTGCTGATCGGCGAGATGCTCGGTGCAGCCTTCAGCGGCATGTCGCTGGGCTCGATCCTGCTGCTCGCCGCCCTCGGTCTGGCGATCACCTTCGGCCTGCTCGGCGTGATCAACATGGCCCACGGCGAGATGCTGATGCTCGGCGCGTACTCGACGTACGTGGTGCAGTTGATGTTCCAGCGTTTCGCCCCGCAAGCCATCGAGTTCTATCCGTTGATCGCGTTGCCGGTGGCCTTTTTTGTCACCGCCGCCATCGGCATGGCGCTGGAACGCACGGTGATTCGTCACCTCTACGGCCGCCCGCTCGAAACCTTGCTCGCGACGTGGGGCATCAGCCTCATGCTGATTCAGCTGGTTCGCTTGCTGTTCGGCGCGCAGAACGTTGAGGTGGCCAACCCGGCCTGGCTCTCCGGCGGGATTCAAGTGCTGCCCAACCTTGTGCTGCCATACAACCGCATCGTGATCATCGCGTTCGCGCTGTTTGTGGTGGTGCTGACCTGGCTGCTGCTGAACAAGACGCGCCTGGGCCTGAACGTGCGCGCCGTCACCCAGAACCGCAACATGGCCGCCTGTTGCGGCGTGCCGACCGGGCGCGTCGACATGCTCGCCTTCGGCCTCGGCTCGGGCATCGCCGGCCTCGGCGGTGTCGCGCTCAGCCAGATCGGCAACGTCGGCCCCGACCTCGGCCAGAGCTACATCATCGACTCGTTCCTGGTGGTGGTCCTCGGCGGCGTCGGCCAATTGGCCGGTAGCGTGTTCGCCGCGTTCGGCCTCGGCATCGCCAACAAGATTCTCGAACCGCAGATCGGCGCCGTGCTCGGCAAGATCCTGATCCTGGCGCTGATCATTCTGTTCATCCAGAAGCGTCCGCAAGGCCTCTTCGCACTGAAAGGACGGGTGATCGACTGATGAACCAGCCCCTGATGCTCACGGCCACGCAAAAGGCCGGCCCCAAAATCACCATCGCCATCGGCGCAGTGATCCTCGTCTTGTTGCTGGCGTTGCCGCTGCTGTCGTTGTTGTCACCGGACAGCGCATTTCATGTCTCGGCCTACACGCTGACGCTGGTGGGCAAAATCCTGTGTTACGCCATCGTCGCCCTCGCGCTGGACCTGGTCTGGGGTTACGCCGGGCTGTTGTCCCTCGGCCACGGTCTGTTTTTCGCCCTCGGCGGTTACGCGATGGGCATGTACCTGATGCGCCAGGCTTCGGGCGATGGCTTGCCGGCGTTCATGACCTTTCTGTCGTGGACCGAGTTGCCGTGGTACTGGACGGGCACCAGCAGCTTTCTCTGGTCGATGTGCCTGGTGGTATTGGCGCCGGGGTTGCTGGCCTTCGTCTTCGGTTTTTTCGCCTTCCGCTCGCGGATCAAGGGCGTGTATTTCTCGATCATGACCCAGGCCCTGACCTTCGCCGGGATGCTGCTGTTTTTCCGCAACGAAACCGGGTTTGGCGGCAATAACGGCTTCACCAACTTCCGCACCATTCTCGGCTTTGGCATTACCGAACCGGGCACCCGCGCCGTGCTGTTTTTCGCCACGGTGGTGTTGCTGGTGGCGAGTCTGTTCATCGGCTGGCGCCTGGCGCAGAGCAAGTTCGGCCGGGTGTTGACAGCGTTGCGCGATGCGGAAAACCGCCTGATGTTCTGCGGCTACGACCCGCGCGGTTTCAAGCTGTTTGTCTGGGTGTTGAGCGCGGTGTTGTGCGGCTTGGCCGGCGCGTTGTACGTGCCGCAAGTCGGCATCATCAACCCGAGCGAAATGTCGCCGACCAACTCCATCGAAGCCGCCGTCTGGGTGGCGCTGGGGGGGCGCGGCACGTTGATTGGCCCGCTGCTCGGCGCCGGCGTGGTCAACGGGATGAAGAGCTGGTTCACCGTCGCGTTCCCGGAGTACTGGCTGTTCTTTCTCGGCGCGCTGTTCATCGTCGTGACCTTGTACCTGCCCAAGGGTGTGATCGGTCTGCTGAAAAAGAGAGGTGAGCAATGAGAGTCACTGCGACGGCGGAATTCATGCTCGAACCGGCGTTTTTCCCCGTGGAGCCAAACAAGGACGCGGGCACCAGCCGCGACAGCATTGGCTTGGGCCAACGGGTCGGCCCCGGTCTGGACACGCGCCACGGCACGATCCTGACCCTGGAAGACATCAGCGTCAGCTTCGATGGCTTCCGGGCGCTGAACAATCTGAACCTGTACATCGGCGTCGGCGAACTGCGCTGCATCATCGGCCCCAACGGTGCGGGCAAGACCACGCTGATGGACGTGATCACCGGCAAGACGCGCCCGAGTCACGGCAAGGCCTGGTTCGGTGAAACCCTGGACCTGACCTCGATGAGCGAAGTGCAAATCGCCCAGGTCGGCATCGGTCGCAAGTTTCAGAAGCCGACGGTGTTCGAAGCGCTGAGCGTTTTTGAAAACCTCGAGCTGGCGCAGAAAACCGACAAGTCGGTGTGGGCCAGTTTGCGCGCGCGGCTCAGTGGCGAACAACGCGAGCGCATCACCGAAGTGCTGGAAACCATTCGCCTGACGGCGTCGGTCAATCGCCCGGCGGGGTTGTTATCCCACGGGCAGAAGCAGTTTCTGGAAATCGGCATGCTGCTGATGCAAGACCCGCAACTGCTGCTGCTCGACGAGCCGGTGGCGGGCATGACCGACGCCGAAACCGAGTTCACCGCCGAGCTGTTCAAAAGCCTGGCCGGCAAGCATTCGCTGATGGTGGTGGAACACGACATGGGCTTCGTCGGCTCGATTGCCGACCACGTCACCGTGTTGCACCAGGGCAGCGTGTTGGCCGAGGGGTCGCTGGAACAGGTGCAGGAAAACGAGCGGGTGATCGAGGTTTATCTCGGGCGCTAAACCTGCAAACACCTATCCAAAGGTGGGAGCTGGTTCTGGGTGAAACAGAAGGAATTTGACCATGCTGCAAGTCGACAAGCTGCACCAGTATTACGGCGGTAGCCACATCCTGCGCGGCCTGACGTTTGAGGTGAAGGTCGGTGAAGTCACCTGCCTGCTCGGGCGCAACGGTGTCGGCAAGACCACGCTGCTCAAATGCCTGATGGGTTTGCTGCCGGCCAAGGAAGGCGCGGTGAACTGGGAAGGCAAATCGATCACCACGTTCAAGCCCCATCAACGGGTGCATGCCGGGATCGCCTACGTGCCGCAAGGCCGGGAGATTTTCGGGCGGCTGACCGTCGAAGAAAACCTGCTGATGGGCCTGTCGCGGTTCCCCGGCAGCGAAGCGAAGGAAGTCCCTGCGTTCATCTACGAGCTGTTCCCGGTGCTGCTGCAAATGAAGCAACGGCGTGGCGGGGACTTGTCCGGCGGTCAACAGCAGCAATTGGCGATTGGCCGCGCGCTGGCCAGCCGTCCACGGTTACTGATCCTCGACGAACCCACCGAAGGCATCCAGCCGTCGGTGATCAAGGAGATTGGCGCGGTGATCAAGAAGCTCGCGGCCCGAGGCGACATGGCGATCTTGCTGGTGGAGCAGTTCTACGATTTCGCCGCCGAACTGGCCGATCACTACCTGGTGATGTCCCGGGGCGAGATCGTGCAGCAAGGACGCGGTGAAAATATGGAAACCGAAGGTGTCCGCGGGTTAGTTACTATCTGAGGCTACGATCCAGTCTGTAGCGTCCTGACGACCATTGGAAAACATGAATTTACCTGCCCCCATCACGCTGTTTACCCCGAGCTGGCATGCCGAGCTGGAGTTGGGCTACGCCCGCTTCGGCGACAGCACGCGGCCGGTCCAACGCCGCCACAAAGGCCCGCTGCGAGTGCAAAAGCACCTGTATGCCGAAGGCCCCGAGGTGTGCCAGCACATCATCGTTCACCCGCCGGGCGGAATTGCCGGCGGTGATCGGCTGGACATCTCGGCCAGCGTCGGCACAGGCGCCTGGGCGCAAATCACCAGCCCGGGCGCGGCCAAGTGGTATCGCGCGGCGGGCCCCGCTTATCAGCAGCTGGATTTACACGTAGCCGCCGGTGCGACCCTGGAATGGCTGCCGCAAGAGACGATTATTTTCAGCGATGCCCAGGCCGAGCTCAGCACCTCGATCGACCTTGAAGGCGATGCGCGGTTGTTTTACTGGGATGTGGTTGCGCTGGGCCGCCCGGCCAGTGGCGAGCGTTTCGACCTCGGGCATTTCCAGGCCAAGCTGGATATCCGCCGCGACGGACAGTTGCTCTGGCACGAACGCCAGCGCATTGTCGGCAATGACGGCTTGCTCGACTCGCCCATCGGGCTGGACGGGCAACCGGTGTTTGCGACGTTGCTGGTGACCGGGGAGATCGACAACGAACTGCTGGAAACCTGTCGCTCGCTGCCCCATGACGTGCGCGGGGACTTGACCCAGTTGCCGGGGTTGTTGGTGGCGCGGTGCCTGGCCAGTGAGGCGTTGCTCGCGCGGGCCTGGCTGATCGAACTGTGGCGCTTGCTCCGGCCGGAGTTGCTTGGCCGCGAAGCCGTCCCCCCACGAATATGGAGCACCTGAAATGCGCTCCAATTGTGGGAGCGGGCTTGCTCGCGAACGCGGTGGTCAGTCAGGTTGATATTGGATGTGCCGCCGTCTTCGCGAGCAAGCCCGCTCCCACAGGGGGGTTGTGTTTACAGACCTGAATACTTTTTTAATCTGCCGATTATGGATTTCTGACGATGGACCTGACCCCACGCGAAAAAGACAAGCTGCTGATCTTCACCGCCGGCCTCGTCGCCGAGCGGCGTTTGGCGCGCGGCGTGAAACTCAATTACCCGGAAGCCATGGCCTACATCTCCGCCGCCCTGCTCGAAGGCGCGCGTGACGGCCGAACGGTGGCCGAACTGATGCACTTCGGCACCACCCTGCTCAGCCGCGAACAAGTGATGGAAGGCATCCCGGAAATGATCCCGGAGATCCAGGTGGAAGCGACATTCCCCGACGGCACCAAACTGGTCACCGTCCACCAACCCATCGCCTGAGGACGCGTCATGACTTACCACATCCGCGATGCGCTGCACGCCGACCTGCCGGCGATCCGCGACATCTACAACGACGCCGTGCTCAACACCACCGCGATCTGGAATGAACAGGCGGTGGACCTGGGCAACCGCCAGGCCTGGTTCAGCGCCCGGCAATCCCAGGGTTATCCGATTCTGGTGATCGTCGACGGTGACAACAGCGTGCTGGGCTACGCTTCATTTGGTGACTGGCGCCCGTTCGACGGTTTTCGCCACACCGTCGAGCACTCGGTGTACGTGCGCAGTGACCAGCGCGGCAACGGCCTCGGCCCGCAACTGATGACGGTGCTGATCGACCGCGCCAGGGGCTGCGACAAGCATGTGATGGTCGCCGCCATCGAAAGCGGCAACGCCGCCTCTATTCGTCTGCATGAACGCGCCGGGTTCATCACCACCGGACAAATGCCCCAGGTGGGCACCAAGTTCGGCCGCTGGCTGGACCTGACCTTCATGCAACTGACCCTCAATCCAGGCGCGGAGCCGCCGACTGCCCACAAGGAGTAATCGCTGATGAACGCCGCCCAACTGCGTCGTGTGAATATTGAAAGCTTTGCGCACTATCGCCAGGGTTTGATCGATCTGTTGCTGGATGCCGTCGGGTATGGCGCCAGTGTCGGCTTTATGGCAGACCTCGACGCCGCGCAGGCCCGCGCCTATTTCGATGAGGTTCAGGAAAACCTGAACAAGGGCAACGTGCTGCTGTGGGTGGTGGTTCGCGACGAACAAGTGGAAGCCAGCGTGCAACTGACGTTGTGCCAGAAAGCCAATGGCTTGAACCGCGCCGAAGTGCAAAAGCTGCTGGTACGCGAGCACGCGCGCCGTCGCGGCCTGGGCCAACAGTTGATGAATGCCCTGGAACTCGCCGCCCGCCAATACAAGCGCGGCATGCTTTACCTCGACACCGAAGCCGGCTCCCCGGCAGAAGATTTCTACAAGGCGCAGGGTTACACCCGCGCGGGACAGATCCCCGACTACGCCTGCGACCCAAGCGGGACGTACCGTCCGACGGCCCTCTACTACAAGATTCTGCAAGGAGCGCATGGATGATTCCCGGTGAATACCAGATCCAGCCCGGCGACATCGAGCTTAACGTCGGCCGTCGCACCGTCCGCCTGAAAGTGGCCAACAGCGGCGACCGACCGATCCAGGTCGGCTCGCATTATCATTTTTTTGAAACCAACGACGCCCTGACCTTCGACCGCGCGGCCAGCCGTGGCATGCGCCTGAACATCCCCGCCGGCACCGCCGTACGCTTCGAGCCGGGGCAAAGCCGTGAGGTCGAGTTGGTAGACCTTGCCGGACATCGCCGGGTGTTCGGGTTTGCCGGGCGGATCATGGGGGATCTTTAGGTTTCATGCGGCCTGTACTGGCCTCTTCGCGAGCAAGCCCGCTCCCACAGGGGGAACTCGGTCAACTGTGGGAGCGGGCTTGCTCGCGAATCTGTGAGCGCAGCGAACAGTCTCAAACTCAATTGAATTCCAAGGCGAACACATGAAGATTTCCCGTCAAGCCTATGCCGACATGTTCGGCCCTACCGTCGGCGACAAGGTGCGCCTGGCCGACACCGAGCTGTGGATCGAGGTCGAAAAAGACTTCACCACCTACGGCGAAGAAGTGAAATTCGGCGGCGGCAAAGTCATCCGCGATGGCCAGGGCCAAAGCCAATTGCTCGCCGCTGAAGTCGTCGACACGGTCATCACCAACGCTTTGATCATCGACCACTGGGGCATCGTCAAAGCCGACGTCGGCCTCAAGGACGGGCGCGTCGCCGGCATCGGCAAGGCCGGCAACCCGGACGTGCAGCCGAACGTGAGCATTGCCATCGGCGCCAGCACCGAAGTCATCGCCGGCGAAGGCATGATCCTCACCGCCGGCGGCATCGATACGCACATTCACTTCATCTGCCCGCAACAGATCGAAGAAGCGCTGATGAGCGGCGTCACCACTATGATCGGTGGCGGCACCGGCCCGGCCACCGGCACCAATGCGACCACCTGCACCTCCGGGCCGTGGCACCTGGCGCGCATGCTGCAGGCCGCCGATGCGTTCCCGATGAACATCGGCCTCACCGGCAAGGGCAACGCCAGCCTGCCGGAGCCGTTGATCGAACAGGTCAAGGCCGGCGCCATCGGCCTCAAGCTGCACGAGGACTGGGGCACCACCCCGGCGAGCATCGACAATTGCCTGAACGTCGCCGACCAGTACGACGTGCAGGTGGCGATCCACACCGACACCCTCAACGAATCCGGTTTCGTCGAAACCACCCTCGCCGCCTTCAAGGGCCGCACCATCCACACCTATCACACCGAAGGTGCGGGCGGCGGGCATGCGCCGGACATCATCAAGGCCTGCGGCTTCGCCAACGTGCTGCCGAGCTCGACCAACCCGACCCGGCCGTTCACCCGCAACACCATCGACGAACACCTCGACATGCTGATGGTCTGCCACCACCTCGACCCGAGCATTGCCGAAGACGTGGCCTTCGCCGAAAGCCGCATCCGTCGCGAAACCATCGCCGCCGAAGACATCCTCCACGACCTTGGCGCGTTCTCGATGATCAGCTCCGACAGCCAGGCCATGGGCCGTGTCGGCGAGGTCATCACGCGCACCTGGCAGACCGCCGACAAGATGAAAAAACAGCGCGGCCCGCTACCCGGCGATGGCGCAGGCAACGACAACTTCCGCGCCAAACGCTACATCGCCAAGTACACCATCAACCCGGCGATCACCCACGGCATCAGCCATGAAGTCGGTTCGGTGGAAGTGGGCAAATGGGCCGACCTGGTGCTGTGGCGCCCGGCATTCTTCGGGGTCAAGCCGACGCTGATTCTCAAGGGCGGCGCCATCGCCGCCAGCCTGATGGGCGATGCCAACGCCTCGATCCCGACGCCGCAACCGGTGCATTACCGCCCGATGTTCGCCAGCTACGGCGGCTCGCTGCACGCCACCAGCCTGACCTTTATCAGCCAGGCAGCGCAGGAAGCCGGGCTTCCCGAAGCCTTGGGCCTGAAGAAAAAAATCGCCGTGGTCAAAGGCTGTCGCGCGGTGCAGAAAACCGATTTGATCCATAACGATTACTTGCCGAGCATTGATGTCGATCCGCAGACGTATCAGGTCAAGGCTGACGGCGTTTTGCTGTGGTGTGAGCCGGCGGATGTGCTGCCGATGGCCCAGCGTTACTTCCTGTTTTGAGTTGAGCGGCACAAAAAAGGCCTGGATGCTTGCGCAGTTCCAGGCCTTTGCTCATGGGCTACCGATCAGAGCGGGTGTTGGCCCAGCTCGTCGCGGGTAAGTTTCTCGATCAGCGCCGACTCTTCGATCTGGAGCTGGGCATCCAGCTCTTCAGACTGTGTCTTGTATTGCGCTTCGGTCAGTTCTCCTGCCTGCTGTTTATCCCGCAGACTGGCCAGTCGATCCTGATAGGGTTCGCGCTGGGTTTCGAATTGCGCACGGTATTTGTTGGTCACAGCGTCTTTCCAGAAGTCTCTCGACACCAGCGCCTGGAATTCCTCCGCCGAATCATCGAGCTTGACGACGTTGGCACAGGCCTCGTCCAGCATGGCTGGCGTGACCCCGCCCATGCTGATGAACCTGACTTTCTTCGGCTGTCCTGGCAGTTCGAGGCGGTCCTTGAGGCCGAAGCGGTAGGCCAGTTTTATTTCGACCTCCTCCAGTCGGTGGATCAGTTCGGCTTTCTGCACGGCTGACAAATCTGCGTTGGCGTTGATCGCGGCCGTACGCTTGCCAATATCGGCCAGCGCGATTTTCTCGACCTCGTCCAGCCGGAACAAACCTCTGGACAGTTTCAACAGGGCCGCGCTCTGCTCCCCGTCCAGTGCCAGCGTCCGGGCCCTGTAGACCATGGCCATGATCTCCAGATTGCTGAACGACAACGCGGCACGGTCACAGCACGCTGGCCGTCCCGCCCACTCGAACATCTCGGCGCGCAAGGCTGCGGATTCGGGGCTGGTTTCGGTGATGGTATCGATGACCTCCCACACGCGCTGTTGCAGGTCTTCATGGCCGGCGCCAGCGTCTTCCAGATCAGAGAGCACCCGGAAGAATCCCTGCGAGCCGTCGTGTTCGGACAAAGACTGCCACTGGGCAGCCCTCGCGGTGAGCCGGTCAGCGGGCAGGTCTTTGCTCCAGCGCCCAAGCTCCCCGGGGCCCTGTCCTCCCACGCTCACGGGGTTCGCGGCCGCCCCCGGTGGCAGATACTCGAAGACTCCCGGTCGCCTCAGCCCCCACAGATCCGGACGCTCACGTTCGAGTCGCGCCCAATAATCGCGCAGCTGTTGCTGAGCCGCCTCGGTCAACGGGTTGCCACCGATGTGCGAAAAGTTGTTGAGGCGTGCCGTGTTGGCCAGTTGCTCGGCAGACGGGTTGATGACCGATTCCGGAAACGTGGTGATCCGGTTGTTTCTCAAATCGATGCTATCCAGCAACGGCTGCGCACCCAGCCCGACCGGCCAGGTATCGACCCCGACGTTGTTCAGGGACAGCGAGCGCATATCGGTTATCCGGCTGAAATCCGGCAGCATGCCCAACGGGTTGGAAGACAGGCTCAACGCCCTGAGGGTTGTCCGCCCGGCCAGCAGCTCAGCCGTCTCGGGAGTCAGGCGAATGCGGTTGCGCTGCAGAAACAAGCGGGTCAGGCCATTCATTTCACCCAGGGCCGGGGGTATCGCCGTCAGTTGGTTGTTTGACAGATCCAGCCAGCGCACGCCTCTGAAACGCCAAAGGAATCCCTCGGGCGAAACGCTCAGCCCCATGCCACTGAGTTTGAGCGAGCCTACATGGCTGAAATCGGCCTCAAGGTCCGGCACGCTGTCCAGCGTCTGGCGACTCAAGTCGAGTTCAAAACCGATCGGGCTGCCATCCGCGGCATTGCGTTGCGGCGCCTGCCGTCGCCAACAGCGGCGAATGCGCTCGGCGGCTTCGTACCGGTCGGTCAGATGGGCGAAGTCTTGCCGCTGACCGGCCCGCACGTAGCGTTGGCGCGCGCCGCCGCCCGAAAACGACCAGGCGGACAATTGTCGATTCAATGTTTCATATTCCCCCTCGAGCCGAGTCAGTTCGGCCTCCGAGGCAACCCCGTGGGTTTGCAGAAACTCCACCACATCGAACTCATCGTAGCCGGGGTACAGTCGACGAATTCTGCCGGTCATCGAGTCCTGGACCTTGAACGCACCGGGAAGACTGCCTTCCAACAACTGCGGCCTGAGCGCTTGCAAGTGATCGCGATAGTCCTTGAGCTGCTGCCAACCCTGGCGACTCAAGGGATTATCTTCAAGCAGAGTGACGCGCAGAACCCTGGCATTCGCCTCGACCTGATCACCCGCCGTGACCAGCATCGCCGACGGCACTTCGGTCAGCTCGTTTTCGCGCAAGTCCAGTACTTGCAGGTCAGGCAGCTGTGTCGTGCCCGTGGGCCATTCGTCGATGCCGGTCCCACTGAGATTGATTTTCTTCAGATGCGTCATCGGGCCGAAATCCGGAGCGACCCCTAACGGGTTCCTCGTCAGATCGAGTTCTTCAAGCGCGCTCAATCTACCCAGCACGGCCTCGTTGTGCGCGCTGAAGCGAACCCCGCTGCGCCTGAAGCTCAAGTGGGTCAGATCGCGCATTTCAGCCAACACCTCAGGCAATTCACTGAGCCGGGACATGCCCTCCAGGCGCAGCTTTTTCAGACCGGGGAAGCATTTGAGGAAGGCGTCGAGGTTGCGCACGCCAGCACCGGTCATCGTCAGTGCTTCCACCTGGCTGAATCGACCACTCAACACCGGCAGTTCGATCGTCGAGCCGATCGTCAGTGTGGAACCGCTCTGCCGCCGCCAGCAGCGTTTGAGGTCGTTGGCTATCTGACGCTGGCGCCAGCCCGCGACGCGCCCCGTTACGCGGCTGCGAATATCTGCCGTCATGCCGGCGTGCGCCCAGGTTTCCAGCTCATTTTTCAGGGTCATGTATTCGGCTTCATACCGAGTCAATCCGCCCCGAACATCCTCAGCCAATGAGTGCAGGAAGCTATCGACCTCGGCCTCGCTGAAGTCGGGGAAAAGCTTGAGCACCCGCATGCGTGGCGTTCGAAAGAAGTTGGCCACCTGCGCTGCCCCCACGCCGCCGAGCAACTTCATGCCGGGCTCGAAGACTGGCTTGAGCAACCGATATTGTTGAAGCACCGCACTGAACCGGTCTCGCGGCAACGGTTGCTGCTGCACGGTCTGCTTCAAGCGTTCGGCATCTTCAAGCGTGAAGCCCATTACCTGCCGCTCTTGTTCGGTCAACGCCTGCAAGACAGTCGCATAGAGGTTGGCCGAAGACGATTGAGCGAACCGTGTGTCTTCATCGACCACCAGCACTGCGCGTGTCGGGTCCTGCGGCGCACCAATGGTGTCCAGCAACTTCCCTTGCGGCCCGTATTCACGCAGCTCGAAGCGCACATTACCCGGCCAGCCTGGCAGCGCCTCGAGACTGCGCAGGGCCAGGCGTTCACTGTCGACGCTGGAGGAGTTCTCCAGATAAAGCCCTTCGTAGGCATGGGCCACACGCAGTTCCTGCCGGGCCCGTTCGGCCTGTTCGTAAATGCCGTGCGGCAAAGGCCCGGATTCGCCCAGGGTTACCCACTCTTCACGGGTTGCGCCCTCGAGGATCTGCTGCGCAACGATGCCCGGCAATTGCGGGAAAAACCCTTTAATCCGCTCCACGCGGGGGTCGACGCTGACATCCTGCTCCTGGTACAGCGACTCGAACAATGAGCGCTTTTTGCTCTGCGCAGCCCGAGCAATTTCCTTACGCAACGCCACGGCGCGTTGCTCCAACGGCAAATCCGCCGCCCCCGGCACGCTTTCGATGTCGACGTTTCGCGCCTTGAACATGTCCAGCAGGTCGGTGAGCACGGAGCCCTTCGCCGCTTGCCGATCACTCACGACGAACGTCAGCCTGCTCGAAGCGGTTGTCGCTGTCACAGGGTCTTCCCAGATAAGCCTCGCCTTGCTGTCCAGAACCTTGATCGGGGGGGAGCTGGGTAACAATGCCTGACGGCGGATGAGCCTGAACTGCGTACGCAGATCAGCCTTGGCGTAGATCGCCGGGTCATCGCTGCCGATGTGTTCGCGGAAGGTTTCAATGTCGCGGTCGATTCGAAAACGCGTCAGGGAGTCGCTCAACTGCGCCGCTGGTGGCTGTTGTTCGACATGCAGGCGCCGCAGTTGATCGGGCGCCACGCCACTGGTGATGCGCACCTGTTCCAGTTGCGCATCGGTGAACGCTTGCGCGCGATAGCCCAGGCGTCGCATCAGGATCGGTCCGTCCCAGCTCAAAGGCTCTTCGGCCTCGTGGGTCCAGGCGCCGGCACCGTTGTGTTGCAGTCGCGGTGCATAGGCATCCGCCCGGCTCGCGTGCTGGATGCGGTATTGCCCGTCGTCCGGGTTCTGCCGGACCACAAAACGATCATTGTCCAGCGGCAGGATGTCCTGGCCGTTGTAGCGGTGCAGGCCCAGCTCGTTTGGCTTCGAATCCGTCGGCAACCTGATGGGAACCTTGTAGGGGCCCAGATCCGGTTTCCAGAGTCGCTGCTCGCCCGTGGTCAGCGTGACCGGTTGCAACTGCTCGATAACGGGTTCGGGCTTGACCGCGGCCAATTTGCCGAAGCCTTTGCCCGCGCCATGCAGGGCCGCAATCATTGCAAGGTTTTCCGCGACATCGGTCAGGTGCGCCCGGGCTGCCCGGTGATCGCCCTCACTCCATTCAATGGCCCCTTCAAACGTCTCGCTCATGATCTGCGCGGCCATGATGCCGATCATGACCTCGCCCAGCACCGGAACGAACATCGAGACACCGTTCAATGCCAGCATGCCGATTTCCAGCAATACGGCGATTTTCCGCGCCCGGACCGTGGCATCCACCTCGGCCGTGGGCACCGCGTAATGGCGGGCGTCGGCGATGATTTTGTCGATGCTCTGACGATAGAGATGGTCCCAGGGATCGACGTTCGGCCCCCACAATCCGTTCTCGCTAAAACTGGATGTACGGATGTACGGGTCGGTTTCCGGCTCCTGCCTGGGTGTCGGTTCAGGTGGCAGTTCTTTGGGCGTGACGAACACCGTCAACGGAATGAGCACCTCAACGCCTTTGAACCAGGGCGATCGCAAAGCGCCCAGCGGGTCCGCCAGCGCGTCCGCCGCTTTGCGCGTGAACTGGCTGAAGTAGTACGGCCGGTCGGCATAGGCCACGAACTGGCTGAAAAACTGCTGGTACGCGGTGGGTTTGCCGTCGGTGGGCTGCGAAGCGTCCCGGGCCATGAACTGGCGTTTGAGCTCCGCGTCCAGCGCCCGGCCCTTGTATCGTTTCAGCGGATGTTCTGGGTCATGGGGCACGTAAAGAAGCATTTCATCGGCGTATTTATACTTTTCACCGATCAGAAACAGCACACACCCCGTCATCTTTTTTTTCATCAATCCCAGGTCACGAAACCACACCGGTTTGCCATCCACCCTGGGATTCAGTTCTCCATCGATGACCGACTGGATCATCGAGTAGTGCTTCGGCTCAATGTCCTTTTTCAACAAGGCCGTCTCGGCCGCCGCCCGCATCGCGTCTTTTTGGCAGGTCACGAACCGTTGACGCAGAAACGCAACTGCAACCGGGTTCGCGGGCTGCAAAAAGTCCTTCAGGTAAACCTGATACTTCGCCCCGATATCCAGCTCCCGGCACAGTTTCAAAAACTTCAGCACCGTCAGCGACGTGCTCACTTTGTCGAACTGGCCGGGGGTCGCGGTTTCGACAACAAAACCTGATGAGGCGTGATAGTGGCCGGCCGCACACTCACCTTCTTCAAAGTTGTGCAGCGCCGCTTGCAACAGGGGCAGTTTCAATACCTCGAACGTATCGATCTCGGTGGCGAAAACGCCCACTTCAAGCGGCTTTTTCAGTTGGAGGAAGGTTTTCCCGACATCCAGTTCCACCGCGAACTGATCCTTGAGCGCCTTGACCAACAAGGGCTGGGCGAAGGCGTTGATGTCTTGCATCCTCGCCATGGTTTTATCCAGCAGGTTTTGCGACGCCATGCTCGTCATGAGACTTGCGTTCAAGGCCTGGCGCTGTGCCTGCGAGGCCATCAGATACCAGTCGGGGAGCGTGATCGGGGCGTTTTTCACCATCGCTCGCCGTTCGGGCGAGGCGTTCACCAACCAGGCCGGAATGGACTGGGCAATGAACTCGACGTGGGTACTTTGTTGCTCGGCAGCAGCTGATTGCAGCGCCGTTTCTTCAGGGCTTTGGTGTTTGTTTCGCACGGTACATATCCTTATGTACGACTCATGGGGCCGGCACGAAAATCAGTCTTCGTGCCGGGGTAGCGGTTCAGGGTTTTACGGTGAAGGGAATGTCGCCCCTCTGCAGTTTTGCCCGGTCCATCGCTTGTTGGGTGAGCGTCTTGAGCAATCCCAGCTTCTGCGCATTGAGCAGGTTCATCTCTGTTTCATAGTCGTCGGCGGTCATGACGCATCCGGGGGCGAACTCGCTTTCCGGTTTGCCGAGCTCTGCGGCGAGCACCCTGATCTCTTCCTTCAACTGCGCTTTTTCCTGTGCGGAAAGCGATTCGGTCGCCCGCTTTTCCAGGGCCATGTAAAACTCGGTCGTCGCATCGAGGCGGCGCCGGATAGCCTTGAACGCTGCGCGGTTGGAGCCCTGGAGGTAGGTCGCCCAGAAGGGCTGCTCGACGATCGAATCACGCAGCAGATCGCCCTCCTCCAGCGCCAGCACACGCGTGCAGGCATCGTCGATCATCTGCGGGGTAACGCCGGAATGCGTTCGGAACTGCAAGTCCCGGGATTGCCACGGCAAGTCCAACCGACTGGCGAGGTCCGTCATGTAGGCCAGGTGAGTCTCGACTTCATCGATGGTCCCGGTGACATCCCCTTGTGCATTCACCTGCCTGAACCGTTCGCCCTTCGCCAGACGCCCGGCAATTTCCTTATGCGCGATCCGGCTCAACTCATCCAGGCGGGATTTACCCTTGGCCAGCGATACCAATTCGGCTTCGACCAGACCCGGGTTGGCCAACTCGTAGGCTTCGTGGATGAGCACCTCGAGGCCCATGGCATTGAACAGCGAGGCACCGGCATCGACACAGTTGATCGGCTCTCGGGCCAGCGTGAAGATATTGCGGCGCAGTTCACTGTCCTTGTGCATGGCCTCCAGCATTCGCCAGAGCTTGGCCGTCATGTCGAGCCGGAACGCGCGGTCCTTTTCGAAGCTGGTGGACCTGGTGAGCAGGCGGATGTGATCGAAGAACGGTACCGAGCCGAATTCATCCTCCACCTCGTTCCAGACTGGCTGGCGGTCGACCCATTGCTCTCGGGTCAACCCCGTCTCCCAGTCAAGGCTGTCGCGCACGCCACGAGACGGATACGGACGCTCAGGGTCCAGGCCCACAGAGCGGATGTACGCTCGCAACTGATCAAGGTTCGCCTGCGATATCCATCGCGGCTCGCGATTGAGCAGCGTTCTGGCCAACAGTTCCGCTTCCACCGAACCGGGGACCACCTGCGGCACCAAGGTGATGACATTGGCTTGCAGGCTCAGATGGAAATGCCGCATACGGGCCAAGGAAAACAGACCGTCAGGCCATGTGCTGATCCCTGTGTCCGCCAGGATCAACGTGTGCAGTCGGGGCATGCGGCTGATGTCCGGAACACGCCGCAGCGGGTTGCGTTGCAGGTCGATGATTTCGAGGTTGAACAAATCGCGCAAGGCGTCCCTTGTCTGGCCGGTCAGTTCAATCCGGTTGTTGCCCAGGCGCAAATCGGTCAGATGGCGCATTCGGCCCACAGCCGCTGGCAAGCGGGTCAACTGATTTGCGTTCATGTTCAGCGAGCGCAACCTGGGGAACGGCTCGAGAAACGAAACGTGGGCATCGGTCATGCCGGTGTTGAACAATTTCAGTCGGGTGACATGGTCAAAATTTGCTTCCAGCTTCGGCATCGTTTCCAGGTGCTGACCGAGGGGGATATCACTGAGGTCAAGGACCCACCCCGTCGGGTTGCCCTGGGCATCGACATCCCGGGGGCCGCTGCGTTGCCAGCATTGCCTGACGGACTTGTAGACGCTGTTGCGCGACTGCCATTGGGACATGCCATCCGGGGATAGCCGGTAGGCATCGGTGGGCGAATCGAGCCAGCGCCGAAAGCTCTTGTTGAGTTGATTGAACTCGGCTTCAAGGGCGCTGACCCGTTCCTGCGCAGTCGCCCCGCTGTCGCTGTGCGCCAGGTAGGTTTCAATGTCGGTTTCGCTCCAGCCAGGGCGCAACGATTGCAGCCGTTCCTGCTCGGTCAATTGACCGGTGGCGCGACGAAAGCCTCGCATGCCACCGCGCAGCTTCATGGTTTCGGGATCGAACTTCAGCCTTCGCAGCGGATGCTCGGCAAGGATGGCCCTGAATGTTTCGTGGCTCAAAGGCGAGCGTAGAACCGCCTGTTTCAAGGCCTCCGATTGGTTGATCCGGTAACCCAGCGCTTCACGTTCGGCATCGGGCAAGGCATGCAGCACCGCGGCGAAAAGGCTGTCGGGGCCATGAAGCTCATGATCGTTGTCGTTGCGCGCCTCATACAAACCGTTTTCGTTCCTGATCAGCACCTTGCGCACGGCGGCGTCCACCGGGCCGATGCTGTCCTCCAGCACTCCGGTCATTGCACCGTTGCGGATTTCAAGGCGCAGGTTATCCGACCAGCCGGCCAGTGATTCGAGCGAATGCAGTACCAGCCGTTCGGTGTCCGCATTCTCCAGTGCGTCGAGAAACAATCCTTCATAAGAGCGGTTCAGCCGCACCTCCAGCAACGCCGCACGAGCGCGTTCCTTGAGCTGCAACGGCACGCGCTTGCGCTCGACCATCACCGCCAACTCTTGCGGCGATGCCCCTGCCAGCAGCTCCTTGGCAACATCAGTGGGCAGCTGCGCAAAGGCGTCCTGAAGCAAGGCGACGTTAGCGTCGGACGTCAGCGTTGCGCGTTTGTAGAACGCCTGGAACAGGCGATTGTTCTGCTGCTGTGCACGCAACGCCAGACGTTCGCGCAACGCGTCAATACTTGCAGGCCTGTCGCTGCGGCTCGTGCGGCCGAGTAGTCGCTGCAGCTCGTTCTCATCAAAGGCGTCTACCACGCGGTCGAACAATTTCCCGGCGATCAGTTCGGCAAACGTCAATTTCACACGGTGTGCAGGCGCGGCATGCGGATTGCCGTGCAGGATGGAGTCACCCCATAACTCCGGCCCGCGGAAAAGCTCGATGCCTTTGTACTCGGGCCAATAGGGCAGCTCTGTCATCAGCGGTGGCAGGTGATCCACCCATTCTGGCGCGACCTGATTGGCCCGGATCTGCTCCACCAGCGTCGCCACATCGGCATAGGCCTGGAAACGCGTGAGGGTGTCGGCCAACAAGGCTGGCGGCGACTCGGTTTCCACTTGCAGCTTGCGCAGCACGTGCTCGTCAACACCGCTGGCGATGCGAATGTGCTCCAGTGTCACGTCGGAAAATCCGTCGACAGAGGGACCGAGACGCCGCATCAACACCGTTTTGTCCCACTCGCGAGGTCGGTCGAGTTCGGTTTGCCAGGCACCGGCGCCGTTGTGCTCCAGCCTCGGCTGATAGGCCGTCGGCCTGCTCGGATGCCGCAGGCGCGGCTGCCCGGTATGGGGATGTGCTTTTACTTCAAAATATTTGCCGTCCATCGGCAGGATGTCCTGGTCGTTATGCCGATGAAGCCCGCGCTCGTCCGGTCGCGAGTCTTTGGGCAGCGACACGTTGTGCTCGTAAGGGCTCAGGTCGGGGTTCCAGAGACGGGTTGTGCCGTCGGCCAGTTCGACGGTTTTCAATCCGTCGATAAAGGGCGAGGCTTTGACCGGCGCAGGCGCGCCACCCGGCAGCACGTGCCCGGCGCCCATGATTGTCAGTTGGGCAAAATTGATCAGCACGCCGGTCAGATGGGCCGAGGCCTCTTCCTTGTCGCCCGTGCTCCAGTCCTCTATTCCCTCCAGGGTTTCGAGCATCATCTGCCCGACCATGGCGGCCAGCACAGCTTCGCCCAAACCGGGGACCAACATGGCGCCAAAATTGAAGAGGTTCCAGCCGATGTCCAGGTAGCTGCTCAGTCGTTTCCAGCGCGCAGCGGCATCTTCATCGCCCGTGGGCACGGCAATCTGTCGCGCATCGGCGAGCGCCTTGTCCTTGCGCCAGCGACAGAATTGTTGCCAGAAATCACCGTCAATAACGCGGGTGATCGGCTCGGCATCGGGGTTCTCGACGGCAGTCTCCCGCCACCACGGCCCCATGTTCAGCGGCTCGCGCTGATGCCACGTGAAGGTGCTGAAGCGCTCGTTGACGCGGGCGAAGAAGCGGCCCTTGTCCTTGTGAGGTACGAACCGGCTGAAAAACGCCTGATACTCCGCCCCGCGCAGCTGAGCGGTCAGCGCCGTCATGAAGTCGGTGAATGAATCGTATTGTTTGAGAGGGTGATCCGGATCGTCAGGGATGTAGGCGATCAATGTCCCGTCCAGTCGGCTGTGTTCATGAACGTCGTTTCGGCGCAGCATTTCCTCGACCACGCCCGTCGGGCCGTTGGCAAAAAAGGCCTGCAATACCTTGAACTGGTCAAATTCCTGCCCAGGCAACACCGACAGGCGGCGCGACCAGTCCAGCAAGGTTTGCAGCTGTTCCGGCACCAATTGATCGATAGCGGTTTTTATTTTCGAGGGATCGGCCACCGCGCTGAACAGCACAATGCCGGTCAATCGGGTGCCTAACAGTGAGAGCCGATGTGCCTGTAATGGGCGGTTCCGATACAGGATGTTTTTCTGGTTGTCCCAGACTTTTCTCAGCGTGCCGCAGGTATAGGCATCTATATCGTTTTTCAATAACGCAATGGTCATGGACTCATTGAAAGCAGCCCTTTCCTGAGCGATGAACTGTTGTTCAAAGGTGTCTCGCTCAGTGACATCAGAGGGTTCCAGCAAGGGCTTGATGTGTTGTTGATACTGCGCGCCGATATCGAGCTTGCGACACAACGCGACAAACTGTCCGACCGTTAATTGATGACGCCGAAGTTCGCCTTCAGCGTCTTTGACAAAAATGCCTGACTCGTCGCGAAAAGCGCCTTCCAGCGCTTCGGACGCCTCGAAGTTATGTAGCGCGGCCTCCAGCAGCGATGATTGCCTGACCCGACTGGCCTGGGTGTCGATGCCAAAACCTAACGTAGCGCGCTCATACAGACGCAATGCAGTCGTATCGACGTCCAGTTCGACGTTCAGCTCATCCTTGATGGCCTGGGCAAGTAACGGTTTCGCAAAGGCCTTGATGTCCGTTTGCAGGTTATTAATCCTGCCAGCGACAACTTCCTGTAAATGCCAACGCTCCTGTATGAGTTCTTGCAGATATTGACGATCCATTGGCTGAGCCTGGATATACCAATCCGGGAAATCAGCTTTGAAGTCGGTCATCGATTCCAGCCTTGAAGCGGGAGCCGTTTTAATCAGGGCCGGTATTTTTTCCGCGAAATAGTCCGAATGAACGTTGTCGACTAAACCCACCACTGTCGGCGAAGTTTGCGACATGGCTTTTTTTGGTACGGCAGTCATTTTTCGCAAATCCCTATGCGATTAACAGAGTGCCCAGCTTATGCACCCGCAGCCAAAACAAAAGCTTAAAAAACTGCTGAAAAAACCCGGAAAAGTCGAAACGACATTTAACTTACGAACCTGAAAAACAAATAAATACCACCCAGCCCGTCCGCCATGTGATCCGCTTTCCAAGCGGCAGTTATTACCCCGTCGCCAAAGGGGCTAGTATTCCCTGACATTCCCAGCAGGAAACCGGACATGCGCCTCCCCGATTTCATCACGCAGCAGGTAGACCGTATCGTCGATGAATGGGAACAGTTCGCCAGAACCATCACCCCGGCAGCCGAAAACATGGATCGAATGGCCCTGCGCGACCATGCCAGAGCGATTCTGCTGGCAGCCGCCCGGGACATGACCAAACCCCAGACCGCCAGCGAACAACTGGCCAAGGCCAAGGGCGAAGGCCCGGAGAAAACCCCGAGCCTGGATCAAGCGGGCGCCAGCCATGGTGAATTGCGCCATACCGTAGGGTTCGACCTGGTGCAGATGAGCAGCGAATTCCGCCATTTGCGCGCCTGTGTCATCCGCCTGTGGGTCGCCAGCCTGACCTCCCCCGACCTGGCCTACTTCCAGGACATGATCCGTTTCAATGAAGCCATCGATGAAGCGCTCGCCGAGTCCACGGCGGCCTATGCCGAACAGATGAACCATTCGCGGGATATTTTCCTGGCGATTCTCGGCCATGACCTGCGTGTGCCGCTGCAAGCGGTGAGCATGTCGACTGAAATGCTGATGCGCAAAACCACACTGGAAGGGGATGCGCTTGCCTGCGCGGTCAACATCAAGCGCGGTGCCCGCCACATGGCGGTGATGGTTAGCGAGTTGCTGGAACTGGTGCGCAGCCGCCTGGGCAAGCGCCTGCCGATCGAAGCCGGGCCCATGGACCTCGCCGATGTGGTGCATGCCGCCATTGCCGAAGCCTGTGCCGGCAATCCGGAGTGTGATCCGACGGTGAGAATCGAGGGTGATACGCAGGGAGTCTGGGATGCCGGACGAGTGGCGCAACTGCTGCAAAACCTGATTGGCAATGCGCTGCAACATGGTTCCAACAAACGCGACGTGACGGTCACGCTCATCGGTGAAACCGATGCGGTGCGCCTGATGGTGCACAACTTCGGGGTTCCGATTCCCGGGGACGCCATCGGTACGATTTTCGATCCCTTGGTGCGCCGAGCCGACGAAGAGCTAGGCGCGCCCTCCACCAGCCTTGGCCTGGGGTTGTTTATCGTCAAGGAAGTGGTCGACGCACACGCGGGGACGATCGAGGTCAGTTCCAACGAAGCAGAAGGAACGCTGTTTACCGTGGTGTTGCCACGCAAGACCTGATCAATGCGCCCCGCATCTGCCGCATCGTTCCTACAGGTCTACCACCAACCGTCCCAGCCGCTGCTTCAACATGCGGTTTTCGGCCCGTAGTTGCTGGACCTCTTCGAGCAGGTCCAGCGCCAGGGCGACGCCTTCCCATTCCAGCTCAAGATCGCGCCGCAGCTTGGCGGCACGCTTGGCCAGCGCCAGTTCGAAATCGGTGAAAAGCCAATCCTTGGGCGCGGAGCCCTGAGGTTCGAGGATGCCGTGTTCGACGATTTCGATCACGTAAACGTCCGACAGATCGGTCGCCTCACAGAATTCTGCCATGTCCAGATGAACGATCAGGGGGCTGCTCATGATGGGCTACACCTTCTCTTGGATCAGAAATTTTCTCTCGGATTGAACGCGGCCTTGTCAGCCAGTTCCTGCCACAACGCATTGACCTCATCGCTGGAAGCCTTGGGCATGACCGCCTTCAATTGCACGAACAGGTAGCCGCGCTCGCCAGCCTTGTTCAGCAGGCCGTGGCCCTTGGCGCGCATGCGCTGGCCATTCTGGCTGCCGGCCGGCACTTTGAGATTGATCTTGCCAGTCAGGGTCGGCACGGCCACCTCGGTGCCCAACGCCAATTCCCACGGCGCCAGGGGCAACGTGATGATCAGGTTCTCGCCTTCGACGTCGAATTTAGGATGCGGCGCAAAGCGAATAATCAGGAACAGGTCGCCATTGGCGCCACCACCGACACCCGGAGCACCCTGGCCCTTGAGGCGAATGCGCTCTCCGTCGGCGACGCCGGCGGGGATTTTCACGTTCAGGCTTTTGCTGGTGTTGCTGACGTGCTGGCCGGCAGCGTTGTACTGCGGCACCTGGAACGTGACCTTCTTCGATTCGTTCGAGAGGGTTTCTTCCAGGAATATCGGTAGTTCCATTTCCACGTCTTGCCCTCGACGTCCGGCGCTGCGGCCCGACTGCCCACCACCAAAACCAGGGCCACGGTTGCCGAAGATCGAACTGAAGAAGTCCGAAAAATCGCCCGAGTCCTGACCGCCGCCAAAACCACCGCCGCCACGTCCCTGCCAACCTGGCGGGCCCTGGAACGGCTGGCCGTGCTGGCCGTATTTGCGCAAGTCGTCGTATTCGGCGCGTTTGTCAGCGCTTTTCAACGCTTCATAGGCTTCCGACGCGTCCTTGAACTTTTCCTCGGCGTCCTTTTCCTTGCTGACGTCGGGGTGGTATTTGCGCGCCAGCTTGCGATAGGCGGCCTTGATCGTCTTATCGTCAGCGGTCGGCTCTACGCCGAGAATCTTGTAATAGTCTTTGAAGTCCATCGCGGGAATCACCATCCGTTATCAAAATCGCGCCACCACCGGCAGCATGCGCGCATTTGCAGCCGCCAGGTTGACCGATCTCAAGGTTGTGACCGGGTAGCGCATCAGAAGTTTATCGGCAGCAGTGGACGGTTCTTGCGACCGCCCGGTGGCTGCCAGGGTCAATGCAGACAAGTTTGGGGCATCTGGCCAGCTTATCAAGGCGCTATTGGCTGCGATTTAGCGGATAGTCGGCCTTCGAATCTGCGTCGCACTGACATACACTGCGCGGCCGTTTTTTAACCGGAACTCGAAAGACATGAAAAACGCATCTCCAGCCCGTGCCTGTGGCATCGACTTCGGCACGTCCAACTCCACCGTCGGCTGGCTGCGCCCCGGCATGGAAACGCTGATCGCGCTGGAGGACGACAAGATCACCCTGCCGTCAGTGGTGTTCTTCAACATCGAAGAACGCCGCCCGGTCTACGGCCGCCTGGCGCTGCACGAGTACCTGGAAGGCTACGAAGGCCGGCTGATGCGCTCGCTCAAGAGCCTGCTGGGTTCCAAGCTGATCAAGCACGACACCAGCGTCCTCGGCACGGCGATGCCGTTCAAGGACCTGCTCGGGCTGTTTATCGGTCAGTTGAAGAAACGTGCCGAAACGACCGCCGGTCGCGAGTTCGACGAAGTGGTGCTCGGGCGTCCGGTGTTTTTCGTCGATGACGATGAGATGGCCGACCAGGAAGCCGAGAACACCCTGGTCGACGTGGCCCGCGCCATCGGCTTCAAGGACGTCTCGTTCCAGTACGAGCCGATTGCAGCGGCGTTCGACTATGAGTCGACCATCGAAAAGGAAGAACTGGTCCTGATCGTCGACATCGGCGGTGGTACGTCCGACTTCTCGCTGGTGCGCCTGTCGCCTGAACGTCGCATGCACGACAACCGCCACGCTGACATCCTCGCCACCGGCGGCGTGCACATCGGCGGGACCGATTTCGACAAGCAATTGAGCCTGCAAGGCTTGATGCCGCTGTTCGGCTACGGCAGTCGCATGAAAAGCGGCGCCTACATGCCGACCAGCCACCACATGAACCTGGCGACCTGGCACACCATCAACTCGGTGTACTCGCAGAAGTCGACGCTGGCGCTGGGTAGCATGCGTTACGACATCGAAGACACCGGCGGCATCGATCGCCTGTTCAAGCTGATCGACCAGCGCGCCGGCCACTGGCTGGCCATGGAAGTGGAAGAAACCAAGATCCAGCTGACGCACGCCGACACCCGCCATGTGCCGCTGGACCGGATCGAGCCAGGCCTGAGCGTGGAACTGACCCGCGCGTTGTTCGAATCGGCCATCGAAGCGTTGCTGGAGCGCGTGCGCACTAGCGTGGCCAAGATGCTGAACGACGCCAATGTTCGAGTTGATCAGGTCGACACCGTGTTCTTCACGGGTGGTTCGAGCGGGATTCCGGCATTGCGCAATGGGGTTTCGGCGATGTTGCCGAAGGCGCGGCATGTGGAAGGGAACATCTTTGGCAGCATCGGCAGCGGTTTGGCGATTGAAGCCATGAAGCGTTATGGCGCGATGGACTGATCCGGAGCCGAGTCGCGCCCTTCGCGAGCAAGCCCGCTCCCACATTGGCATGCGTTTTACTGTGGGAGCAACTGCCTTAACCCTGCCATTCGGTGCCGTCGCGCAGCATGGCATTCAGCCGGATTAACAGTATCCGCATGAAGGCGATCAGTGCGACTTTCGCGCTCATGACGTCTCTCCCTGGAATCGATAGGGCGGCGAGGACAATTCCCCGTCTCGCAAGCTAATCAGTCCTTGGAAAAAACATCTACGGTCAGAAATAACAGGTGCTGACCCAGCGTTACACCATCCCGATCTGCTTCAACTCACTCTTGAGATAGGCGTAATAAATCGGCCCCGCCACCACCCCCGGCAGGCCGAACGCGGCCTCGAACACCAGCATTGCCAGGAGCAACTCCCACGACTTGGCACTGATCTGCCCGCCGACAATGCGCGCGTTGAGAAAGTATTCGAGCTTGTGGATGAAAATCAGATAACCCAATGCCGCGATGGCCACCCAGATCGACAGTGACAAACCGACGATGGTGATCAGCGTGTTCGACATCAGGTTGCCGATCACCGGCAGCAGGCCGAGCAGGAAGGTCAAGACGATCAGGGTTTTGGTCAGCGGCAGCTTGATGCCGAACATCGGCAGAATGACCGCCAGGAAGATCCCGGTGAAGAAGGTGTTGAGCAGGGAAATCTTGATCTGGGCGAAGACGATGTTGCGAAACGCTTGCACCAGCAGGTGCAGGCGATCAAACAGCGCGGCGGCGAGCGGCTTGCGCTTGGTCACGTCCGGCACCCGCTGCAGGGCAATGATCGCCCCCAGCACCATACCGATCAGCAGCGTCACAAACATGTGCGCCGCGTCTTTGCCGACCAGTTGCAAGTCGCTGAGGTGCTTGCTCATCCACTCGCCAATGGCCACGCGGAATTCAGCGGCACTGGCGGGCAGGTAGGCGTCGATGAACGGCGGCAATTGCCCGCGCGCACGGTCCACCACGTGCATGAATTTATCGAGTGAAGCCCCGGGGTTCTCCGCTTCATGCAGCAGGAAGCTGATGGCGCCGGCAAAGATCAGTGCCAGGACGCTCACCACCAGCGTGCCGAGCAGCGCCACCGCCAGCCAGCGGGCCCGCCGACCTTCGATCAATCGCTGCAATTGCGGCGTGAGCATGTTGACCAGTTCGAACACCAGCAACCCGGCAAGCAGGCTGGGCAACAGACGCAGGGGGAGCACCAGCAGCAAGCCACCAAAAATGATGATCCAACTGATCAACAGCAAAACGTGGCGTTGAGAAAACGTTGGCATACAGCCTCAAAACGGACAGCGTAAAAAGGATTGGCAGTCTGCCAGCGTTCCGATGCCAGCACTAGGCATTGTGCAGGTCGACCTTAGTCGGGGGACTGACGGTTTTTATCAGTGGGCTTATTGCCCCCATCGACGGAACACCGCCCGCAGCCAGCTCACACACAATAGTCCCGCGAACCATAGATCCAATGTGGGATCGGGCTTGCTCGCGAAGGCGCTGTGTCAGTCGACCAAGGTGCCGAATTGGCAACCTCATTCGCGAGCAAGCCCGCTCCCACGCTCAGACCGTGTTTATCCCGATGGCCTATTTTTTCTTCAGGCAGTCGCTCATGAAGGTTTTGCGTGCATCGCCCTTCAACGCCTGAGTGGCGGCGGTGGCGTTGCAGGTTTTCATTTTCTCTTGTTGAGGGGTCAGGACTTTGGCGTCGTTGGCGGCCGGCGCAGCCTTGAGGCAGGTGCTCATGAATGTTTTGCGCTCATCGCCCTTGAGGCTTTTCGCGGTAGCGTCGGCATTGCAGGTGGTCATCTTGTTCTGTTGGGCAGTGGCGGCGAAGCCCTGGGAGCAGAGCAGCAAACCGATCATCAACAAAGGGACACGCAACATCTTCATGGAGTTTTCTCCTTGTCGCCGCACCGAGGGGCACGGCCTCGTTCTGGAGTGTAGACAACCGCCGTTACACCTTCCTGTTCTGAAGGTGGCTGCGTCGATATTGCTCCGGCGTGCACCCGGCCTGACGCTGAAACATCGCGATAAACGCCGAGCCGGTGCTGTATCCCGCATCGAAGGCGATGTCCTGAATGCTGCGCTGGGTGTCCAGCGCTTCAATCGCCGCCAGGAACCGCAACCGCTGGCGCCACTCGCCGAAACTCATGCCCAGCTCACGAACAAATTGCCGCGCCAGGGTCCGTTCGCTGACATGAATCTGCGCCGCCCAGTCTGCCAAGGGCCGGTTGTCACCCGGCTCGGCTTGCAGCGCTTCAAGAATGCCAAGCAGGCCGGGGCTGTTGGCGTAGGGCAAATAACAGTCGTGCACGGGGGCCTGTTGCAATTGGTCCACCAGTACCTGGGCCAGACGCCGGTCCGCCTCCTGCCGGGGAATCTTCACGTCGCGAGCGGCGAAGTCTTTGAGAATCGCCTTGAGAATGTCGCTGATCGCCAGCGTGCAGGCTTGCCGGGGCAATTCGTGGCACAACGCCGGCGCCAGGCAGACCGCGCGATAGTTGATCGGCTGATTGCTATAGAAGCTGTGCTCGATTTCGGGCGGCACCCACACCGCGTATTGCGGCGGCGACATGAATCGGCTGCTGCCAATTTCCATGTGCAATACACCGTTGGCCGAATACTCGAGCGTGCCCCACGGATGACGGTGGGCTGACGCGTATTCGTGGGTGTCGAAGTCGGCATAACGGAAATACACCGGCGCCGGCAGCTCGGCGAAGTCCAGCAGGTCGATGTGATGTTTACTGCTCATGCTGTCCGTCATCCGCCGAAGGTTGTCTGGATCGAAGTATAGGCTTGTATCCAGACAAGCGGATAATTGCCCCTCATTAACGTTCTGGTTTTTTCTGATGCAATACGCTTATCCCCTGCTGGCCATTTTCATTTGGGCCGGCAATACGGTGATCACCAAAATGTCGGCCGGCGCGATTTTCCCCGCCGAGATCGGCTTCTACCGCTGGCTGCTCGCGGGAATGCTGTTCACGCCGTTCATGCTCAAACCGGTGATTGCCCATTGGCCGCTGATCCGCCCGAACCTGGGCAAGATCTTCATCCTCGGCGTGCTCGGCATGGCGGTCTATCAGAGCCTGGCCTACTTCGCCGCGAGCCTGACCACCGCGACCAACATGGGCATCATCCTGTCGCTGATGCCGTTGATGTCCCTGGCGATGGCGATTATCAGCCTTGGCCAGCGCCTGACCGCCGGTGCCTTGGCCGGTGCGCTGCTGTCTTTTACCGGTGTGTTGGTGGTGGTGTCGTCCGGCAGCCTCGGTGCGCTGCTGGAACATGGCGTGAACCTGGGCGACGTGATGATGCTGATCGCCACGCTGGCCTACGCGATCTACAGCACGCTGCTGAAAAAATGGCAGCTGCGGCTGCCGCCGCTGGTGTTGTTGTATATGCAGGTGTGGGTGGCGGTGGTGGTGCTGTTTCCGCTGTTCGTGGTCTCACCGAAAATCGGCCTGACGCTGCAGAACATTCCACTGGTGCTATATGCCTGCCTGCTGGCGTCGATGATTGCGCCGCTGGCGTGGATGCAAGCCGTGGTGCGTCTGGGTCCGAGCCGGACCACGCTGTTCTTCAATTTGCTGCCGTTGATTACCGCGCTGATTGCGGCGGCGGTGCTGCATGAGCAGTTGGCGCTGTACCACTTGGTGGGCGGGGTGTTGACGTTGGGTGGCGTGATTCTTTCGGAGCGCTGGACCACGGTGTTGGGCCGCAAGGTTCGCCTCGCCTGATCGGACGCCTTCGCGAGCAAGCCCGCTCCCACGTTTGACCGAGTTCCATTGTGGGAGCGGGCTTGCTCGCGAAGAGCGATGACGCAGTTTAAAGGTTAAACCCCCGCCGCTTTGAGCCGCGCCGCATGCTCGACAAACAGCCGCACCGGATCCGCGCCCTTGCCCACCAGCCCCAGCGACTGGTTGACGATGTCGAAGTGATCCATCGGGTATTCATCGCCAATCACCGTCCCCAGGTGCGAGCTGTAGCGCCCGACCATCCCGTCGCAATGCCCGGTTTCGCGCACAAACGTCCTGGCAAACAAGCGGCAGCTGCGATTCGTCCCATCGAACAGATTGCCGCCGCGATCGGTCTTACCCGGCTGCAAGGTCCCGGACCACGAGTAATAACGCACGCCATTAACCTCCTCCGGCCCATGCCCGCCCCAAACCTCGGGCAATCCCTGTGGATAACGCTGATTGAACAGCGCCACGCCTTCAGTGGTGAGGGATTCATGGGAGGCGTGGATATCCACCGGCAGTTTCGGCCCGCGATAACCGGTTTCCAGCAGGCTCATCAAGGCGCCGATCATCCGCAGCAACACCGCAAGCAATCGACCCTTCGCGCTGTCCGCCGGGTAGTGTTTTTCCAGGTAATCCGCCAGTTCCGAGCCATGATTCGGCCCCGCGACCGAAGTCACCGACGCCACGCGGTCCGGGCGTTTGGCCGCTGCGTAACGCGCGGTCAGCGAGCCCTGGCTGTGGCCGATCAGGTTGACCTTCCCGGCCCCGGTTTCCCGCAGGATCTCCTCGATCCGCGCCAGTAACTGCTCGCCGCGCACTTCGCTGGAATTGAGCGGCGAGACCTGAACCGCGAACACCGTTGCACCCCCACGGCGCAACGCCGAAATGATCCCGTACCAGTACGGGTAGAGCACCAGACGGACAAACCCGAGCATTCCCGGGACCAGCACCAGCGGATAGCGCGCAGCGAAATCTTGCGACATGGGCGAACGTCCTTGTGATCGATGAAATGAAGCAAGGCGCAATGCAAGACGTCAGCCAAGCATCGCCACCGAAGATGACAACTCGACGACCAGTCTATGACATCCGCCGGTGCGGGCGTTTTTGAAGGGTTGCGCGAAGCGGCCGGTCTTTGCGGGCATGCCTTGCGCGATCCACTCCAACAAACCATGACCGTCGGCTCAATTACATAAAACTTTTCGCAACGCTCATGACTCACACCTTACGTAGCGATCACGTCCCCAGAGGCGTGACGTCAACCGGATTAGCCTCCAGGAGATTGTGATGAGCGACATGCATTTGTCCGATGTAACCACCCTTCGCGAACGCGCTCGCAAGAACGTCGAAAACGGTGCGGTGACCGAAAGCTACAGCGCCGACCGCGAAGAGGTGTTGCGCCTGCTCAACGAATCGCTGGCCACCGAACTGGTCTGCGTGTTGCGCTACAAACGGCACTTCTTCATGGCCAACGGCCTGAAGGCCCACGTGGCGGCCGAGGAGTTTCAGGAACACGCAGCCCAGGAAGCGCAACACGCCGACCGACTGGCCGAGCGCATTGTGCAACTGGGTGGTGAACCCGAATTCAATCCCGACCTGCTGTCGAAAAACTCCCACGCTCAATACGTGGCGGGTCATTCACTCAAAGAGATGGTGTACGAAGACCTGGTCGCCGAGCGCATTGCGATCGACAGCTACCGCGAGATCATTCAGTACATCGGCGAGAAAGACCCGACGACGCGGAGGATCTTCGAAGACATCCTGGCTCAGGAAGAAGAGCATGCGGATGACATGGCGGACATTCTGAAAGATTTGTAGCGCTTGCCAGACCGCGTTCGCGAGCAAGCCCGCTCCCACATTGGAATGCGTTTTACTGTGGGAGCGGGCTTGCTCCGGGCGGCGTTCCGACGAAGGCGCCTTTAAATACACCGCACGATTACCTGGTCGGTTTAACGGTCACAGGCGCCTTGCCCGCCTTCATCTGTTCCAGCAACGGCGCGCACTGATTCGGCTCACCGCCGCTCGGTGCCACCAATGCCAGCAACCCGGCCGCCGGCGCCGCAATCACGCCCAACGCCACCATCCCCGCGCCGCGCAGTAGCAACGGCACCGCTTTTACACCGGCATCCGGCTTGATGAACTTGCCGCGCACGTACAACGGCGAGCGCAGGGAAATCAAACGCCAGCCTTTCGACTCCGGCGTTACTGTGAGGTCCAGTTGCTCGGTCGCCATGTTCGCCGTGCCATCGATATAAATGATCGCGTTCTCGGTATCGAACACAAACAGTTGTGTGGTTGCCAATCCCGACTTGATGTCGAAGTCGGCGGCCGCGCAATTGATCTTCACTTCCTTGTCGCCAAAGATCTTGCCCACCACGTAGTTGCCGACGTTAAGCCCCGCCAGCTCCATCAACTCGCGGCTGACCGCGCCGTCGTTGATCAGCATTTTCAGATTGCCGTTGGCACTGCCCAGCAAAGTCGCCACCGAGTTGCCGCGCCCGGTGATATCGGCATCGCCGTTGAGCTCGCCGAAACTGGTTTTCATCGGCTCGAAGGTCGGGAACAACTCTTTGAGCTTGAACTTGCGCGCGGTGAGTCTGGCCCGGCCTTCCAGTGGCTCGGTATGGCCATTCAAGCGGATCTGCGCATCCAGATTGCCGCCGGCCACGCCAAAGCGCAGCGGTTCGAGACTGAGCACGCCGTCAGTGAGCACCACGTGGGTATAAAGGTCGTTGAATGGCAGTTTTTCGCTATGAACGATGCGTTTGCCGGTGAATTCGACATCGGCATCCATGTCGCGCCAACGCTCGGTCTTGAACTCCTCGACCGGCAGCACCTTGTCGGTTGGCTGCTTGCTTTCGCCGCCCCGGGCCTTTTGCTTGGCGTTGGAGTCGGCGCCGATCAATGGCGCAAGGTCGGCAAACAACAGCTGATTGGAAACCAGTGAACCGCTGAGCTTCGGTCGCGGCTGACTGGCGACGTAGGCCAGGCTGCCATGGATGTCGCTCTCGCCGATCTTGCCGTTGAACTCTTCATAGCGGAACTGCGCGCCAGCAGCGTCGTGCAGTTTGGCAATCAAGTGCCCGTCGGTGGCGTACGGCGGCGTGTCCGGCAGCGTCACGCCGGTCAGTGGATAGAGATTGCCGAGGCTGGCGCCCGCCAGTTTGAGGCGCAAGTCCAGGGCGCCGAGGTTCATCGGGTCGGTCAAGGTGCCTGCCAGTTCAACGCTGGTGTCGGCGATTTTCACCTGTGCCTGCAACGGGAACGGCTTCGCCGCGTCCTGTAGGGCCAGCAGACCGCCGATCTTGCCGGAGCCTTCAAGCTTTTGCGCGTGGTATTGGCCTTTGACCTTGAGCGCGAACGCGTAATCCTGCGGTGCGCCGCCCTTCTCGAGCGCGGTTTTTGCCGCTTTGTCACCGACGATTTCGTTGAACGGAATCGGCTTGCCCAGCGGGTCGATCAACACATCGAGCTGGGTTTTCAGCGTCTGGTCGTCGAGGGTGACGTGGCCCTTGTCGAAGCCGATGGCGCCGATGTCGACCACCCAGCTCGACGGCTTGGCGTTGGGGTCTTTGGGGTCGAATTTGAATGTCCAGTTGGCGCGGCCATCGGCCAGGCGTTGCAAGTCGGCGTTCGGTTCGGTCAGGTCGATGCGCGGGATCGTCACGCGCTGGGCCAATAAGGCCAGCGGCGAAATGCGCAGTTCGACGCGTTTGAGCGTGACCATTTGCGGCTGCTTCGACCAGTCCGGATTGCCGAGGCTCAGGTCCTCGGCCACCACATGCGGCCACGGCACCCACGACCGCCAGCCACCTTCGTCGGGCTCGCGCTGCCAGATCACCGCGAGGTTGCCATTGATGGCAAACGGACGATGCAGCTCTTCGGACACTTTGTTGTTGATGGTCGGTTTGATCCGGTTCCAATCGAAGAACACGATGATCAGCACGAGGATCGCCAGCAAAACAATCAGGCTGGCAAAAATCCAGGCAAAAACTTTCGGGGTGCGCGTCATTGCACAGGGCTCCTGAATACGACTGAGCGCCCTGACTGCGACGCACGTGTGAAACGTTGGGCCAGAACCGGCCCGCCATGACATCTAGGACTGAGAAACGGCACGCAGGTTTAACCGAAATGGCGTTTAACGTTCAAATAATCCACCACGGCGAGACTGCCGCCAGATCCAGCGTTACCGGCCCCGCACTTTTGTGCAGCGCCAGTGAGTCGAAAATACCCACCTCGGTGCAAAAACACTCCCCGGAAACGCCCGGTCTAGAGCCCTTCAGCGGAACAATCAATTCTGTTGATTATTACCATTGCGTTTATGAACTTTTATATCGACTTATCGAGAGTAGCATTGCCCTCGTACCCACTTTATCGCCCTCCCAAGGAGCAACCCATCATGAAACGCCAATTACTGCTTAGCCTGACCCTTTCGATGCTTGCCAGCACTGCCTTCGCTCTGCCAGCCGCCGACCAGGCCACCCCGCAAGTCAAAACCAACCATTCCGTGTTCAGCCAAACCGTCGCTGCTGATGGTTCCGACCGCACTCCACAAGGTCAAACCCTGGCAGAAGGCGGTAACGATCGCCTGAAAGAAAAAGGCTTGATCACTCAGGACGGTTCGGATCGCACCCCACAAGGTCAATCCCTCGCCGCTGACGGTTCCGACCGCACTCCACAAGGCCAGACCCTCGCCGCTGACGGTTCCGACCGCACTCCACAAGGCCAGACCCTCGCTGCTGACGGTTCCGACCGTACTCCACAAGGCCAGACCCTTGCTGCTGACGGTTCCGACCGCACCCCACAAGGCCAAACCCTTGCAGAAGGTGGTGGTGACCGCACTCCACAAGGCCAAACCCTTGCAGAAGGTGGTGGTGACCGTGTAATCGAACGCAACAGCGCTTTGAGCTGAGCCCATGGCGGCCCTGAAAAAAAGCCCAATCCCCGGATTGGGCTTTTGACTTATATAGAAGCAGCGTCTCCCCCGCGTGATCCTCTTACAGTTGCCTCCCGATAGTCGTTCGACGCCGGCAAAGCCGATTTGCTAGAGTGCGTCGCTGTCCTTTTCAGAAAACACCCTAGCGATGCTGCCCCGCGCCGAACAGAAACAACAGACCCGAAACGCACTGATGGACGCTGCCCGCCATTTGATGGAGTGCGGCCGCGGTTTCGGCAGCCTGAGCCTGCGCGAAGTGGCGAAGACCGCCGGGATCGTGCCCACCGGTTTCTACCGGCATTTCGCCGATATGGACGAACTGGGCCTGGTGCTGGTCAGCGAAGTCGGCCAGACCTTCCGTGAAACCATTCGCCTGGTGCGCCATAACGAGTTCGTCATGGGCGGCATCATCGACGCTTCGGTGCGAATCTTTCTCGACGTAGTGTCAGCCAATCGCTCGCAGTTTCTGTTTCTCGCCCGCGAGCAATACGGTGGCTCCCTTCCGGTGCGCCAGGCGATTGGCCGCTTGCGCGAAGACATCAGCTCGGACCTCGCGGCGGACCTGTCCTCGATGCCGAAACTGCAGCATCTGGATTTCGACGGATTGAGCGTCATGGCGGACCTGATCGTCAAAAGCGTGTTTGCAACCTTGCCGGACATTATCGATCCGCCGGTCGATGCATTGCCTGAGCACCTGACGCCGCAGGCAAAGATCACGCAGCAACTGCGCTTCATCTTCATCGGCCTCAAACACTGGCAAGGCCTGGGCAGCACTGAATAACCCCATGCTCGCCCCACACGTTTCAGTGCGCCGCAAATTGGTGCAATGAACCGCGCCTCGCACCAATTTCATTCAACTTCCCGCAACATCCTGAAACAGACACTAAGCTCCGACAGGTATTTCCTACGTATCGCACGATTGGCAAGCCCCTTGCTCTAGCCTGAGCATTGCCCTTTGCTGGAAGCCTTCCGATGCTGGTGATTCATCGCAGAATCGACCCTCAACCCGTCTGGGCCGCCGAGTTGCACCTGACCTTCGAAGCCCGGAGCAAAAGTCGTTTGCGCTGTTTCAGTGCCGAAGGCGAAGACGTCGGGTTGTTTTTGGAGCGCGGTCAGCCGCCGCTGTACGACGGCGAATGCCTGCAAGCCGAAGACGGGCGCATCGTCCGTGTCTGCGCGCGCGCCGAACAATTGCTGCACGTTACCTGCGCCAATGCGTTCGAATTGACCCGCGCCGCTTATCACTTGGGCAACCGCCACGTCGCCTTGCAAGTCGGTGATGGCTGGCTCCGCCTGCTCGACGACTACGTGCTCAAAGCCATGCTCGAACAGCTGGACGCCAAGGTCGAAAACATCGACGCCCCGTTCCAGCCGGAACACGGCGCCTATGGCGGCGGCCATCACCATTCGCGCCATGGCGACGAAGACTTCAACTACCCGCCAAAACTGCACCAGTTCGGCGTGCGCTTATGAACCCGGCCTGGGCGCTGCTGCGCCTGGCCAGCCCGCAGCTGCCGATTGGCGGTTACAGCTATTCCCAAGGCCTGGAAATGGCGGTGGATAACGGCAGAGTGAACAATGCCGAGAGCGCGCGACGCTGGATCAGCGATCAGTTGCTGTTGAACCTGGCGCGTTTCGAAGCGCCATTGCTGCTTGCCCATTGCACGGCGGCCACCGAAAAAAACTGGCCGCAATTATTGCAACGCTGCGAAGAACATCGCGCCAGCCGCGAAACCCGCGAGCTGCATCAGGAGAGCCGGCAGATGGGCTATTCCTTGCAACAATTGCTCAACGGCTTGCCGGAACTGGATGCGCCTGCGCGCAGGTTTCTCGACCAGCGTCCCGAACCGCATCTGGCCCTCGGCTGGGCCCTGGCCGCTCGCGCGTGGCACATCAGCCCGCAAGATGCGTTGGCCGCCTGGCTTTGGAGCTGGCTGGAAAACCAACTGGCCGTGCTGATGAAAACCCTGCCGCTAGGCCAGCAAGCCGCGCAACGCCTGACCAGCGAACTGCTGCCGCTGCTGCAACAAGCGCAGCAGGACGCCAGCCGCATCAACCCCGAACTCTGTGGGAGCGCCGCGTTTGGCCTGTCCCTGGCGAGCATGGCCCACGAGCGTCAATACAGCCGACTGTTCCGTTCCTAGGGCCCGTTATTTTTGGAGAATCAGATGAACACACAACCTTTGCGCGTCGGCATCGGCGGCCCGGTCGGTTCCGGTAAAACCGCTTTGACCCTGGCGCTTTGCCTGGCCCTGCGCGACCGCTACAACCTGGCCGTCGTCACCAACGACATCTATACCCGCGAAGACGCCGACTTCCTGGTGCGCAACGAAGCGCTGGCGCCGGAGCGGATCATCGGCGTGGAAACCGGGGGTTGCCCGCACACGGCGATCCGCGAAGACGCCTCGATCAACCTCGAAGCGGTGGATCAATTGAACCGGCGCTTTCCGGGCCTCGACCTGATTCTTGTCGAGTCCGGGGGCGACAATCTTTCGGCGACCTTCAGCCCGGAACTCTCCGACCTGACCATCTACGTGATCGACGTGTCGGCCGGCGACAAGCTGCCGCGCAAGGGCGGTCCCGGGATCTGCAAATCCGATTTGCTGGTGATCAACAAGGTCGACCTCGCGCCGCTGGTGGGCGCATCGCTGGAAATGATGGACAGCGATACCCGGCGCATGCGCAACGGCAAACCGTTTGTCTTCAGCAACCAGAAAACCGGGTTGGGGCTGGAAGCGATCATCGCCTTCATCGAACGCCAGGGCCTGCTGACCGCCGCCTGATAACAATTGATCAACAAGGAAGCTTATCCATGACACTGAAACGCATTCTGGGCGCCATGGCCCTGCTGCTGACCCCGGCCGTCGCCTTCGCCCACCCGGGCCATGGCGACAACGGCTTGATCGCCGGCATCAGCCACCCGATCGGTGGCCTCGACCACTTGCTGGCGATGGTGGCGGTGGGTTTGTGGGCCGCGCAGCAAAAAGGCGCCGCGCGCTGGGCGCTGCCGTGCACGTTTGTCGGCACCATGCTGATTGGCGGCCTGCTGGGTTTTGAAGGGTTGAACCTGCCAGCGCTGGAAAGCGGGATTGCGGCATCGGTGCTGGCTTTGGGCCTGGCAGTGGCACTGGCGGTGCGTCCACCCTTGGGCATGGCGGTCGGTGCGACGGCGTTGTTTGCGCTGTTCCACGGGGTGGCGCACGGGCTGGAATTGCCCGACATGTCCAGCCCTTGGGCGTATGCCGCAGGATTTGTCGCGGCGACGGCGGCGTTGCATGCGGCGGGTTATGGCGTGGTTCGTGCGTTGCCGCAAGCGGCAGCGCCGCTGGTTCGTCTGGCTGGCGCGGCGTCGGCGATGACCGGCGCGTGGTTGCTGGCGGGCTGACGTTGTATGGGTGCCCTGCAACATAGAATCTCCCACAGGTTCAGCGCAGTCCCTGTGGGAGCGAGCTTGCTCGCGAAGGCGGCCTGACAGACACCGCGTCTCTCAGGCCTGCTAACATGTCGCGCAATTAACCCTGCCGTGACGACGCCAGCCGATGCCACTTGTTTCCCGCTCCGCTTCCCAGCCTGAATTGACCGCCCTGTTTGCGTCTGTGCAACAGCATTTCCAGGACGTGATCGTGCCGCTCTGGCTAGGCCCTGGCTGGAATGCCGACATGGCGTTGCCCTATGAAGCGCTGGACGCCCGGCATCAACCGCTGCCGCCTCAACGCTACCGGGCCATGGCCTGCGCACGACAGCTGTATCTGTTTTCCAGCCTGATCGGCCAGGTGCCGGCCGCGGAAGCGCGAGCCGCCGCACTATTCCATTCCTTGCAACAGCATTTCCACGATGCCGAACACGGCGGCTGGTTTTACAGCATCGACCCGCAAGGTGCGCCGCTCGATCAGCGCAAAGACCTCTACACCCACGCCTTCATCCTGTTCGCCTGTGCTCATTATTGGGACAAGGTGCGTGAGCCATCGGTCGAATCGGCCCTCGACGCAGCGCTGGACGTCATCGCCCAGCGTTTCGCGACAGGCGACGGCCTGTACGACGCCAGCTTGGCGCGCGACTGGACTTCGCTTGATACCGGACCGCTGCAAAACCCCCTGATGCACTTGGCTGAAGCCTTTCTTGCCACGCTTTCGGTGCGCGAGGACATCGCTGCGCAACGCGCATTGCTCGACTTATGCACAGCCATGCAACAGCGCTTCATCGACCCGCAGCAGAACGTGTTGATGGAGAAGCCGCTGGAGGCTGTGGATAACTGGTTCGAGCCGGGGCATCAGTTCGAGTGGTATTTCCTGCTGGAGTCTTCGCCGCTGCTACGCGGTTCGCCACTGCATGCTTCGCTGGACCGTGCGTTTGCGCGGACCGAGCAATTGGGCGTCGATCCGCAGTCAGGAGCAGTGGCGGCGATGCTTGATCTGGAGGGTTCCGCCACGGATGCCACCCAGCGCATCTGGGCCCAGGCCGAATACCTGCGCGCCCTGACGTTGCGTCCCGGCAGCGAACGCGCGGTGCAGCGCCAGTTGCAGGCGCTGCACCAGCGCTTTTTGCACGCGGGGGGCTGGTATGAATGCCGTGACGAGAACGGCGACGTGAGCCGCAAGGACATGCCCTCGACCACGCCTTATCACTTGGCAACCTGCTATCGCGGGCTGGTCGACTATCTCGATTGACTGAACGACCTTCGCGAGCAAGCCCGCTCCCACAAAGATCACACCGCCCCCGTGGGAGCGGGCTTGCTCGCGAATGGCCGTTACGCGGTCTTACGCCTTGCCACCATTTCGCTCAATGGAAAACCCGGCCCAGGTCTGGCTTACCGGCATCAATTCCAGACTGTTGATGTTGATGTGCGCCGGCGCATTCAACACCCAGAAAATCGTGTCGGCGATGTCTTGCGGCTGGATCGGCTCGGCTCCGGCGTAGGTCGCGTTGTAACGCTCCTGATCACCGGCGAAACGCACCAGCGAGAACTCACTCTCACACAACCCCGGCTCGATATTGCTGACGCGCACGCCCGTGCCTTGCAGGTCGCAACGCAGGTTCAGCGAAAACTGTTTAACAAACGCCTTGCTCGCGCCATACACATGGCTGCCCGGATACGGATAGTTACCCGCGATGGAGCCGAGGTTGACGATGCTCGCACCGCGACCGTGAGCGATCAGGCGCGGCAACAACAAGCGAGTGCTGTACAGCAGGCCTTTGACGTTGGTGTCGACCATGGTGTCCCAATCGTCCAGATCGCACTTGGGGGCCGGGTCAACGCCCAGCGCCAGGCCCGCGTTGTTGATCAGCCCGCGCAGTTTGGCGAAGGACGGCGGCAGGTTGGCAATCGCTTCCTCCATGGCCTTGCGATCACGTACGTCGAGCACCAGGCCATGGACCTCGGTCTGCTTCGACAACTCGGCGCACAGTGCATTGAGGCGCTCTTCACGACGGCCTGTCAGCACCAGTTTCCAGCCAGCCTCGGCAAAACGGCGGGCACAGGCTTCACCAAAACCGGAGGTTGCGCCGGTAATAAACAGGGTGTTGGACATCGTGTTCTCCTTGCTTCGGCTGACACGCAGCTATTGAAATAGAAAATCAGCGGGCAGCATGCCCGGCCTTGCCCACAGCGGCAACCACCAGAAACTGTACAAAAAACGATCAGCACCAGCAGCGCCATGCGTGCCGTGGCTTGTAGCCACTTGCGCGCATGTTATCCACAGGCAGGTCCACAGTTTCCGGGGGCAACTGGAAAAGCTGGAAGCCGCTGCCCACAAGGCTTTGCGGGCAAACTACAAAGTTTTTCGCTTGACCCTCGCAGGCTCGCGGTGTAGCCCAAGGCATTTTGCACGATGATTCCTACAACCCGACGATGGCGCCAAGCCAGTAATTACGGCCCTCAGCCGAGTCTTTCCAGAGTTTAACCACAGACTTATCCACAGGCCGAGCGGAGCGAATTCCGACGTCTTCCGACTCTGAGAAAAAGGTTGACAACGCGTACCTCCGGCCTCGAAAAAACCGCTGATCAATAAATGACCACCTCTCTGCAGGCCACGGTTTAAAAGGCTTGCAGCCAGCTACTCCCACGTTATTCACAGCCAGCTCCACAGCAAACGGGGACAAGTCAAAACCGTGACAAAACAACTGTTTGCAGCGGCTTTGTGTCGCGCTTTGAGAGCTTGTGAATATTGTTTTCCACAATTTCCAGAAAGCACACCGCCGACACCTGTGGGAGCGGGCTTGCTCGCGAAAGCGGTGGCACGTCCGGCATCACTGTGACTGACAAACCGCTTTCGCGAGCAAGCCCGCTCCCACAGGGATTCAAGGTGAATCGCAGGTGTAAAAAAGCCCCGGCGATCGCTCGCCGGGGCTGTGGCTACTGCGGTGGAATCAGTGACCGCCGAGGTAAGCGTTGCGCACCTCTTCGTTCACCAGCAACTCCTTGCCAGTGCCGGTGAGGCGGATCTCGCCGTTAACCATCACGTACGCCCGGTCCGACAACTTGAGCGCGTGGTTGGCGTTCTGCTCGACCAGGAAGATGGTCATGCCGGTGCTCGCCAATTCCCGCAATGTCGCGAAAATCTGTTTCACCACAATCGGCGCCAGGCCCAGGCTTGGTTCGTCGAGCAACAGCAGTTTCGGCCGGCTCATCAGCGCACGGGCAATGGCAAGCATTTGCTGCTCACCACCGGACATGGTCATCGCCCGCTGGGTACGCCGTTCCTTGAGCCGTGGAAACAGCTCGAACATGCGCTGCATGTCCTCGGTGGCGTACTTGTCCCCGATGGGAATGGTGCCCATCAGCAGGTTTTCCTCGACAGTCATGTCGGGGAATACCCGCCGGCCTTCCGGCGATTGCGCAATGCCGTTGGACGCAATGTAGTGCGACGACTTGTGAGTGATGTCCACGCCCTGATAGATGATCTGCCCGTTCGCAGCGCGCGGCTGGCCGAAGATCGACATCAGCAACGTCGACTTGCCGGCACCGTTGGAGCCGATCAGGCTGACGGTTTCACCTTCGTTGATGTGCAGCGAGACTTTTTTCAGGGCCTGGATCGGCCCGTAGAACACGTCCAGCTCCTTGAGTTCGAGGATGGGTTGGCTCATAGCACCACTTCCTCTTCATCCGCGCCCAGGTAGGCCGCAATCACTTTCGGGTCGTTGCGAATCGCATCAGGTCCGCCCTCTGCGATGACAATGCCGTGGTCCAGCACCACGATGTGGTCGGAAATGCTCATTACCATGCCCATGTCGTGTTCGATAAGCACCACGGTCAGATCGTGCTCGTCGCGCAGCAGCCGGATCATCGCGCTCAGCGCTTCGGTTTCCTGAGGGTTGAGGCCGGCCGCCGGTTCGTCGAGGCAGATGATCTGCGGCCGGGTGCACATGGCTCGGGCGATTTCCAGGCGGCGTTGCTGACCGTAGGACAATTCACCGGCAAGACGGTTGGCGCAATCCACCAGATCGACCACTTCCAGCCAGTAGAAGGCGTGGTCCAGCGCATCGCTTTCAGCCTTGCGGTAACCCTTGGTGTTCAGGATGCCGGCCAGCATGTTGCGGTTGACCCACATGTGTTGGGCCACCAGCAGGTTTTCCAGCACCGACATTTCCTTGAACAGGCGAATGTTCTGGAAGGTCCGCGCCAGGCCAGCCCGGTTCACCAGATGGGTGCCGCCGAACATCTTGTAATACAGACGGCTGAAGAAGGATTTCGGCGAGACGAAATCAGTCGGTTTGAACGATTCGCCCAGCAGTTGGATCACGTTGGTCTTTTCGCCGCGCACGCTGAGCTCGATCTTGCCGCCCGACGCCTTGTAGAAACCGGTCAGGCAGTTGAACACGGTGGTCTTGCCCGCGCCGTTGGGGCCGATCAGGGCGAAGATCGAGTTGCGGTGGACGTTGAGGCTGACGTCGCTCAACGCCTTGATGCCGCCGAAGTGCATCATCAGCTTCTCGACCGAGAGTACGACTTCGCTCATGGCGCTACTCCTTTACGCGGGGTCACACCGGTGCGGCTGATCCGAATAAGGCCGCGCGGTCGCCAGATCATCATCAACACCATCAGGATGCCGAACAGCAGCACGCGATATTCCGCGAAACCCCGCAGCAGTTCCGGAGCGACCGTCAGCACGAACGCTGCAATCACCACGCCGATGGTAGAGCCCATGCCACCGAGAACGACGATGGCGAGGATCAGGGCCGATTCAAAGAAGGTGAACGAGGTCGGGTTGACGAAGCCTTGGTAGGTGGCGAAGAACACGCCCGCCAGGCCGGCCGTCGAAGCACCGATGGTGAACGCCGAGAGCTTGACCAGTACGTGGTTCAGGCCCATGGAGCGGCAAGCGATTTCATCTTCGCGCAGCGCTTCCCAGGCACGACCGACCGGCATTTTGACAAGGCGATGCTTGATGTACAGCACGGCCAGTACCACCAGGAACAACACCGCGTAGATGAAGTAATACTTCACGTCCGGGTTGTAGGCGATGCCGAAGAACTCATGAAACGGTATGCCACCGTCCTTCGCGCGTTTGCCGAACTCCAGGCCAAAAAACGTCGGCAACGGTGCCGGCATGCCGTTCGGGCCGCCGGTCAGGCTCAGCCAGTTATTGAGGACCAGGCGGATGATTTCACCGAAGCCCAGGGTCACGATGGCCAGGTAATCGCCGTGCAATCGCAGCACCGGGAAGCCGAGGATGCAACCGGCCAGCCCCGCCGTGATCGCCGCCAGCGGCAGCACGGTCCAGAAGCCCAAACCGAGGTATTGGTAACCGAGCGCCAAGCCGTAAGCACCGATGGCGTAGAACGCCACGTAGCCCAAATCGAGCAGACCGGCCAGACCGACCACGATGTTCAGGCCCAGGCCCAGCAGCACGTAGATCAACCCGAGGATGACCACGCCCAGCAGGTAGGAGTTGGAGAAGAACGGGAACACCACGGCAATGACGATCATCAGCGGGATGATCCAGCGCAACCGGGATTTGTAATTGGGCGGCAGTACGTGAACCCCGGAGCCAGTGGTTTCAAAACCTTCAAGAATCTTCAGGCCCTTGGAGGTTTGCAGGAACAGGCTCAAGGCAAAGCGGCCCGCCATGACAATGGCGACAATCCACGCCACTCGCTTCGGCTCCAGGTTGAAACCGTAGCCGTCGAGGACTACGCCGACAATCGGACCGAACACAATCAGCGCAACAAGGCCGGCAAGAATCGCGTCAACCAGGCTTCTTTTGAGATCAATGGTTTTTTTAGTGGTTGAAGACATCGCTTACACCTTCGACACAAGAGGACGGCCGAGCAGGCCTTGAGGCCGAAAGACCAGAACGAGAACGAGCAGCGAGAAGCTGAAGACGTCTTTGTAGTCCGAGTTGACCAGACCCGAGAACAGTGACTCGGAGATCCCGAGAATGATCCCGCCGAGCATCGCGCCAGGCAGCGAGCCGATCCCGCCGAGTACCGCTGCGGTGAACGCCTTGATACCGATGACGAAGCCTGCGTAGAAGTCGAACGTGCCGTAGTTCATGGTGATCAGCACGCCGGCCAGGGCCGCCATCGCTGCACCGATGATGAACACGTAGGAAATCACGCGGTCGGTGTTGATCCCCAGGATCGAGGCCATCTTGCGGTCTTGCTGGGTCGCGCGGCACATGCGGCCGAGCTTGGTGTACTTGATGACGTAGGTCAGCAGGCCCATGCCGGCAAACGCGGCGACCAGAATGAAGATCTTGGTGTAGGTGAGCTGGACGAAGCCGGTGCCGACTTCAACGCGCCACGCACCGGTCAGCAGTGTCGGCACGCCTTGTTGACGGGCGCCTTGTGCAATTTGTGCATAGTTTTGCAGGATCAGCGAAATACCGATGGCGCTGATCAGCGGTGCCAGTCGGGTGGAGTTTCGCAGGGGTTTGTACGCCACACGCTCGATGACCCAGCCATACACCGCCGTGACGACGATGGTGAAGACCAGTGTGCCGAGCATCAGCAGAGGGAAGGATTCGATACCGAAGTATGCCAGCAGAGCCAGACTGATCGCCGCGAGGTACGCAGAGATCATGTAAACCTCGCCATGGGCGAAGTTGATCATGCCGATGATGCCGTAGACCATTGTGTAGCCGATGGCGATCAGGCCATAGACCGACCCGAGGGTCAGGCCGTTGACCAGTTGCTGCAGGAAAATACCATCCATAACGCAATCTCACGCATTTGAGAGACTGCACAGAAGCAGGGTACGACGGACCGGGGTTCAGCCACCGACGCAACACAGTTGTGTGCAGCTCTACGAGAAAAGACAGGTACTGCACGGACATGGTGTTTGATTGCCCGGCGCACGGGGCGCCGGGCAGATCAGCTCATATCACTTCTGTTTTTCCAGCTGGTGGTATTTGCCGTCCTTGTCCCACTGGTAAACCACGTAGTCGGAGACTTTCAGGTCGCCCTTGCTGTCCCAGGTCTTCTCGCCCATGACGGTCTTGACCGGGTTTTTCTTCAGCCACTCGGCGGCTTTTTCGCCACTGTTGGACTTCGAGCCATTGAAGGCTGCAGCCAGTGCCTGGACCGACGCGTAGGCGTACAGGGTGTAGCCTTCAGGCTCGGTGCCCGCCTTGCGGAATTGCTCGACCACTGCCTTGCTGTCTGGCAGCAGGCGTGGGTCGGCGCCGAAGGTCATCAGCACGCCGTCGACGTATTGCGGGCCGCCAGCGGTGGTGACGAGTTCGTCGGTCACGATGCCGTCGTCGGACATGAATTTCACGTCTTTCAGGCCTTCGGTACGCAGTTGTTTAACCAGTGGACCGGCTTCCGGGTGCAGGCCGCCGAAGTACACGACGTCGACGCCAGCGGCGCGGATCTTGGTGACCAGGGCGCTGAAGTCTTTCTCGCCACGGGTCAGGCCTTCGTAGATCACCGGGGTCACGCCGCGCTTGATCAGCTGTGCCTTGGTGGCATCCGCCAGGCCTTGGCCGTAGGTGTCCTTGTCGTGGATGACCGCGACTTTCTTGCCCTTGAGCACGTCGACGATATAGTCGCCGGCCACAATGCCTTGCTGGTCATCACGACCGCACATACGGAACATGGCGCTCAGGCCGCGTTCGGTCACTTGCGGGTTGGTGGAACCTGGAGTGATCGCGATGATGCCCGCTTCGTCGTAGATCTCGGAAGCCGGGATGGTCGAGGAGGAGCAGAAGTGACCGACTACACCGGCAACCTTCTGGTTGGTCAGGTCCTTGGCGACCGTCACAGCCTGTTTCGGTTCGCAGGCGTCATCGCCCTTCACCAGTACGATTTTTTCCCCGTTGACGCCGCCGGCCGCGTTCACTGCGTCGGCTGCAGCCTGTGCACCCTTCATGTACTGCTCGCCAAATGCCGCGTTGGCGCCAGTCATCGGACCCGCCACACCGATTTTCACATCAGCCTGTGCAAACGCAGAAACACCCAACGCAGTTGCCACTGCGAGGGCCAGAAAGCCTTTCTTGTAAAACGTCTGGGACATGAGGTGGTGCTCCAAGGTTTTTTTTAGTTGGCACTGCGACTTCTTTGAATGCTCAGAGCAAGGGCCGTGCCATCGGTTTTTTATTCTGAAAAAAGTCGCTGCTTTATTGTTATTTCGACTGTTTCGTTCCCATTTTCATTGGGCGTGCAACCGTCTAAACCGCGGGAGGTGAAACCTTTTATTTCTGAAGGCGCAACCCGCACGCGCCATCATTGCAACCGCAGCACCAAACGACGTGCAACCACCCTGTAACAACGTGCGTCACCGAAGTGCACACTGCTGGTGCGCAACTGCTACAACCCGCACCATTACAGGCTAGTCGCAATGCCGAAAAGCGCCGCTTTCAGCAACAAAATTCAACAATCAAATCACGATCCGCAAGCACTGGCCTGCGTGATACAGCGAAAACCCGGCCTCATACAAGCAACTGCGCAGGCCAACACCCGCCAATGGCTGCATCGGCGCGAACGGAATCGGTAGCGCCTGAGGATTTCCGTTACACAAATAATCGGCAAAGGCTTTACCGACGACCGTACCGGTGGTCACCCCCCGACCGTTATAACCGGTGACTGCCACTAAACCGGGCGCCGGCTCGAACAGACGCATCAAATGGTCCGGGGTAAAGGCGATGCAACCAGTCCAGGTGCACTCCCATTCCACGGATTTGAGGTACGGAAAGTAATGCCGCTGAACCCGGTCGGCCCAGGCTTTCAGGAACCAGGCCGGTTTCTGATTGCCATTGCCGAGACTGCCCAGGAGTAACCGGCCATCCTGATCACGACGAATGCTGCTGAGCACCTGACGGGTATCCCAGGAACCCTGGCCACCGGGCAGAATTTGCTGCGCGGCGTCTTCGGTCAACGGGACCGAGGCCACCTGATAGTAATAACCGGGGAAGAAATTGCGCCTTAATTCGGTCCAGTCGCCTTCGGTGTAGGCGTTGGAGGCGATGACGACTTTCTCGGCCAGGACCGAACCCTGAGCGGTCTGGACCGACCACTTCTGACCCTGTCGCTCGAGTCTTGTCACCGGGGAATGATCGAACAACTGACCGCCGAGGCCGATGGCCGCTTTGGCCAGCCCCGTGGTGTACGCCATCGGGTTGATCGTGCCTGCACGCTTGTCGAGCAGCGCGGCAGCGATTTTTTTGGTCCCGGTGGCTTGCTCGCAGGCTTGCCCGGTCAGCAGTTCGACCGGCGCCCCGCGCCGTTTCCATTGTTCTTCACGACTGCGCAAATCCGCTTCGCCACGGGCGTTGTGCGCCATGTGCAGCGTGCCTTCGCGGCGCAGTTGGCAATCGATGTTGTACTTGTCCACAAGGCTGAACACCAGGGCCGGCGCCGCACCGAGCATGCGGTTGAGCTGACTGCCGACCGCTTCGCCGAACCCGGCTTCGATTTCGTCCGGGGGAATCCACATGCCGGCGTTGACCAGCCCGACGTTGCGCCCGGAACCGCCATGGCCGGCGCGATGGGCTTCCAGCACACAAACCGTCTTGCCTTGCTCCAGCAGATGCACGGCCGCCGACAGCCCGGTGAAACCAGCGCCGATGACACAGACATCAACCGTTACTTCGCCCTTCAGCGCCGCGTTATCGGGCCTTTGTGGCGTCAGTTTTTCCCACAGACACTCTTCGCGTAACGGCATTGCCAGACTCCATCTGAAACCTAACCAACACACCATTTAATTGTGGGGGCCTTAGGTGGTGAGGGGCTTGCCCCCCCACCACATAAGCTCACTCCTGCAAGGGGATCACTGTTCGACTGAGACTCAGTCGAACGTAATACCCTGCGCCAATGGCAACTCCAGCGAATAGTTCACGGTGTTGGTCTGGCGGCGCATGTAGCCGCGCCATGCGTCGGAGCCCGACTCACGACCACCGCCGGTTTCCTTCTCACCGCCAAACGCGCCGCCGATTTCTGCGCCGCTCGGGCCGATGTTGACGTTGGCGATGCCGCAGTCGCTGCCGACCGCCGACATGAACTGCTCGGCTTCCCGCACGTCAGTGGTGAAGATGCACGAGGACAAGCCTTGTGGCACGGCGTTGTTCAGGCGCAGGGCTTCGTCGAAGTCCTTGTAACCGATCACGTAGAGAATCGGCGCGAAGGTTTCGTGGCAGACCACTTCGCTTTGCTCCGGCATCTCGACGATGGCCGGTGCGACGTAGTAGGCATTCGGGAATTTGTCTTCCAGTTGACGCTTGCCGCCGAACACCCGACCGCCCTGGCTCAAGGCCTGCTCCAGCGCGTCCTGCATGTTTTCGAAGCTGTTTTTGTCGATCAGCGGACCGATCAGGTTGCCTTCCAGCGGATGGCCGATGCGCACTTTGGAATACGCGGCTTTGAGGCGGGTGACGATTTCTTCCTTCACCGACTCGTGAGCGATCAGGCGACGCAGGGTGGTGCAACGCTGACCGGCGGTGCCGACGGCGCTGAACAGAATCGCGCGAACGGCCATGTCGAGGTCGGCGCTTGGGCCGAGGATCATCGCGTTGTTGCCGCCCAGTTCCAGAATGCTGCGGGCAAAACGTGCAGCGATTTTCGGCGCCACTTCACGGCCCATGCGGGTGCTGCCGGTGGCGCTGATCAGCGCGACACGCGGGTCATCGACCAGCGCTTCGCCGGCATCGCGGCCGCCGATGATCACTTGGCTCAGGTGTGGAGGCGCGTCGCTGAAGTTTTTCAGTACGCGATCGAACAATGCCTGGCAGGCCAGCGCGGTCAGCGGGGTTTTCTCGGACGGTTTCCAGATCACCGGGTTGCCGCAGACCAGCGCCAGCGTGGTGTTCCAGGCCCAGACCGCGACCGGGAAGTTGAACGCGCTGATCACGCCGACAACGCCCAGCGGGTGCCAGGTTTCGCGCATGTGGTGGCCAGGACGCTCGGAGGCGATGGTCAAACCGTACAACTGGCGGGACAGGCCGACTGCGAAGTCGCAGATGTCGATCATTTCCTGAACTTCACCCAGGCCTTCCTGGGTGATCTTGCCGGCTTCCCACGAAACCAGTTCGCCGAGGTCTGCCTTGTATTCGCGCAGGATGTCGCCCAGTTGCCGCACCAGTTCGCCACGGCGCGGGGCCGGGACCTTGCGCCACAGTTCGAACGCATGATCTGCACGACTGATGTGCTGCTCGACTTCAGCGGCGCCTTCCCAGTTCACGGCAGCGATCTGGCTGCCATCGATCGGCGAATGCACCGGCACTTTGCCGTTCTGGTACAGGGCCGGGTTCACACCAAGACGATCAAGCAATGCGGCAACCATGGGTCACTCCTCAAGCAAAAAACAGAAAACGTGCAGCCGGAAATTCACGGCTGATCAGACCTGTAGTTTTAGCTCGCCCGAGGTTACCCAACAAACGACCTTTAAGAGAGATATCATTCCGTTTATTCATGCTTTGAATAGCTGGCAGTAAAAGCAACAAGAAAAAGGACCCGTCCATGCTGAATAAACGCTACTTGCCCTCGATCACCGCGCTGCAGTGTTTCGAGGCCGTGACCCGGCATTTGAGCTTCACCCGGGCCGCCGAAGAGCTGAACCTGACCCAAAGCGCTGTCAGCAAACAGGTCGCGCAACTCGAAGAGTTGTTGCAGCACCTGCTGTTCCGCCGCGTGCGCCGACGCCTGCAAATGACCCCGGCCGGTGATTTGTACCTGGTGGAAGTCAGAAAAATCCTCACTCAGGTCGAGATGTCGACCCATTACCTGCGCTCCTACGGCGGCGAGACCGAAGTCCTGCGGGTTTCAACGCCGCCGACGTTCGGAGCCCGCTGGCTGGTGCCACGCCTGAAAGGCTGGCGCCTGCGCCATCCGTCGATTCACCTGGACCTGTGCAGCGAGCAGGAGGCCGACGATCTGCTGCAAGGTCGCAGCGACCTGGCGTTCTACTTTGGCCAAGGCTCGCGCCCCGGCACCGAATGCCTGAAATTGTTCGGCGAAGAGCTTGTGCCTGTGTGCGCACCGGGCAGCCTGCCGGACACACCGTTCACCGATCCGACGCAGCTCGCCGAGCTGGTCCTGCTGCAGAACGCCTCGCGCCCCCAGGCCTGGCATGACTGGTTCGACAGTCAGGGCTACCACACCGAACACAGTTATCACGGCCCGCGCTTCGAAACCTTTTACATGTGCATCCGCGCCGCGCAAGTCGGCTGCGGCGTCGCGCTGTTGCCACGGTTTCTGGTGGAAGAGGAATTGGCCGACGGCAAACTGGTCATACCCTGGCAGCACGCGATGCCCAGCTCCGACGCCTATTACCTGGCGTATCCGGAGCATTCGGCGGAAGTGCCCAAGGTCCGCGATTTTGTGAAGTGGATGCTGGAGCAGATTGATAGCCCGGAGGCGCCGCACATCTAGGGTCGCATGCAGTACCTGTGGGAGCGGGCTTGCTCGCGAAAGCGCTGGGTCAGTCAATATTGATGGTGAATGGTAAACCGCATTCGCGAGCAAGCCCGCTCCCACAGGGATTTGCCTGGTTTAAAAAATTGCTGGCAATCCCCACCGCTGATATGCGCCACTAGCCCATTCATTGAAACTGCTGCAACGTCGCGTCCACGGGCTGCGACCGCCTGGAGAACCCCGTTATGAGCGAGAGTGTGTTTGCCGATCGCATCGTGCAGAACCTGCTCGACACCGACTTCTACAAACTGACGATGATGCAGGCGGTGCTGCACAACTACCCGAACGTAGAAGTGGAATGGGAGTTTCGTTGCCGTAACAGCGAGGACTTACGCCCTTACCTGGCGGAGATCCGTTATCAGATCGAGCGTCTTGCCGAGCTGAGCCTGAGCGCCGATCAGTTGAATTTCATGGAGCGCATCAGCTTCATGAAGCCGGATTTCCTGCGTTTTCTGGGGTTGTTTCGCTTCAACCTGCGCTATGTTCACACCGGCATCGAAAACGGCGAGCTGTACATCCGGCTGCGCGGACCGTGGCTGCACGTGATCCTGTTCGAAGTGCCGCTATTGTCCATCGTCAGCGAAGTACGCAACCGCTATCGCTACCGCGAAGTCGTTCTGGAACAGGCCCGCGAGCAGCTCTACCGCAAGTTCGACTGGCTGACCGCCAACGCCAGCAGCGAGGAATTGTCCGAATTGCAGGTCGCCGATTTCGGCACCCGTCGGCGCTTTTCGTACCGGGTGCAGGAAGAAGTGGTGAACGTGCTCAAGCACGATTTCCCCGGGCGGTTCGTCGGCACCAGCAACGTGCACCTGTCACGGGAGCTGGACATGAAACCCTTGGGCACCATGGCCCACGAATGGATCATGGCGCACCAGCAACTCGGCCCGCGGCTGATCGACAGCCAGATTGCCGCCCTCGATTGCTGGGTTCGCGAGTATCGCGGCCTGCTGGGCATCGCCCTTACCGATTGCATTACCACCGACGCCTTTCTCAACGATTTCGACCTGTACTTCGCCAAGCTCTTCGACGGCTTGCGCCACGACTCCGGTGACCCGGTGCTGTGGGCGGAAAAAGCCATCGCCCATTACCACAAGCTCGGCATCGACCCGATGAGCAAGACGCTGGTGTTCTCCGACAGCCTCACGCTGCCCAAGTCGCTGGAGATATTCCGTGCGCTTCGCGGTCGGATCAATGTCAGTTTCGGTATCGGGACTAACCTGACCTGCGATATCCCGGGTGTCGAACCGATGAGCATCGTGCTTAAAATGGCCGCCTGCAACGGCCAGCCCGTGGCAAAGATTTCCGATGAGCCTGGCAAGACGCACTGCAAAGATCCGAATTTCGTCGCCTATTTGCGACATGTTTTCAAAGTACCTGCCGCCCCATCCGACGCATCCAGCCCATCTAGCAAGGAGTGAATTCATGCAAGCCGTACAGCGTGAGATTGCTGAACAGCTCAAGGTCCAGCCGCCGTTCGCCGACCATTCCGCCCTTGCGGCCGAGGTCGCCCGGCGCATCACCTTCATTCAGGATTGCCTGGTCAACGCCGGCCTCAAGACGCTGGTGCTTGGCATCAGCGGTGGCGTCGACTCCCTGACCGCCGGCCTGCTGGCCCAGCGCGCCATGCGCGAACTGCGGACCCGCACCGGCGACAATGGCTACAAGTTCATCGCCGTGCGCCTGCCGTACGAAACGCAGTTCGATGAACACGATGCTCAGGCTTCGGTGGATTTCATTGCCCCGGACGAACGCCACACCGTGAACATCGGCCCGGCGGTCAAAGCCCTGGCCAATGAAGTGGCGGCGTTCGAAGGCAAGCACGCGGTCTCGGTGGATTTCGTGTTGGGCAACACCAAGGCGCGGATGCGCATGGTCGCCCAGTACACCATCGCCGGCGCCGCGCATGGTTTGGTGATCGGCACCGACCACGCGGCGGAAGCGGTCATGGGTTTCTTCACCAAGTTTGGTGACGGCGCCTGCGACCTGGCTCCGCTGAGCGGCCTGGTGAAAAACCAGGTTCGGGCGATTGCTCGCAGCTTCGGTGCGCCGGAGTCGCTGGTGGAAAAAATCCCCACCGCCGACCTCGAAGACCTGTCGCCGGGCAAACCGGACGAAGCGTCCCACGGCGTGACGTATGCCGAGATTGATGCCTTCCTGCACGGCGAACCGGTGCGCGAGGAAGCGTTCAAGATTATCTGTGACACGTACAACAAGACTCATCACAAGCGCGAGATGCCGTTCGCGCCTTGACGCCGTTGGCGCCTGTACTGACGCCATCGCGAGCAAGCTCGCTCCCACAGGGTTTTGTGCCGTTCACAGGACCAATGTGGGAGCGCGATGGCGCTCCGCTGAAGAACGATGACTCAGTCAATGTCAGGCACAAAAAAAGCGTCCCAAGTGGACGCTTTTTTCATGCGCTTGAATCGATTACTTCAGGGTAACCGTGCCTTTCATCATGGAGATGTGGCCCGGGAACGAGCAGAAGAAACCGTAGCTTTCACCCGCCGCCAGCTTCGACACGTCGAAGGTCACCGAATCTTTTTCGCCAGCACCGATGATTTTGGTGTGGGCGATGATGCGTGCGTCGCCATCCGGCAGGTAGTTTTTGTCGATGCCTGCGGCCAGGCCAGCAGTGGCAATCGGCTGCATGTCCGCCTCTTTACTCAGCACCCAGTTATGGCCCATGACGTTTTTCGGCAGGCTGCCGGAGTGGGTCAACTCGACGGTGAAGGTCTTGCAGCTCTTGTCGATTTCAATGGCCTTGGTGTTGAAGGACATCTGGTCAGTGGAGTCGACAGTAGTCTTGCATTCCGCGGCCATCAATTGACTGCTGGCCAGTGTCAGCAGGGATACCGCAACAAGTTTGGCAAACATGGTGAATCTCCAAGGCAGGGTTAACAGAAGTGCGAATGGACAGAAGACTGCCTGAAAACTTCGCAAGTTCCTATGACCTGAGTCAAAAATTGTATACAACTTTCGCGCTATGACACCCATCGAAACAATCTACCAGCCAGACGTCTGGCCCGGCCCTATGATCAGGCCGTTCTCACTCATCTGGAGCGTCCGTCATGTTCATGAACAGTCTTTTGTGCAGTTTGCTCGCCGCTTATGCCTGTGGCGCCAGCGGCAGCTGTGAAACACCCGAACGCGAAGTTTAGCCCTTGGAGCGCACGGCGCCTGCCTTTACTCTGTGGCCATCCTGACCGTGGAGTAAGGCATGTCTTTAGCATCCGTTTGTGTATTTTGCGGTGCCAGCACCGGCACCCACCCCGCTTATCGCGAAGCGGCAGTCGCCCTCGGACAAGCCTTGGCGATGCGCAAGCTGACCCTGGTGTATGGCGGCGGTGCCGTCGGACTGATGGGCATCGTCGCCGATGCGGCACTGGCGGCGGGCGGTGAAGTGATCGGGATCATCCCGCAAAGCCTCAAGGACAAGGAAATCGCTCACAACGGCCTGACCCGGCTGGAAGTGGTCGATGGCATGCACGCGCGAAAGGCCCGAATGGCCGAGCTCAGCGACGCGTTTATCGCGCTGCCCGGTGGTCTGGGCACGCTGGAAGAATTGTTCGAAGTCTGGACCTGGGGCCAGCTCGGCTACCACGGTAAACCGCTCGGGTTGCTGGAAGTGAACGGTTTCTACAGCAAATTGACCGGTTTTCTTGATCATATCGTCGGCGAAGGCTTCGTTCGCGAACCGCACCGTGACATGCTGCAAGTGAGCGACTCGCCGCAAACCCTGCTCGATGCACTGGACGCCTGGCAACCCTCGGTCGTACCAAAATGGACCGAGCAAAAACCCAGCTAACGGCTCGGCACCGATACAGGGCAGAATATGCGCCGCTCAACCTCACCTTCGACCCCAGAGGATCGCCCATGGCTAAACCCAATTATTCCTTCGCCAAACGTCAGAGAGACTTGGCCAAGGAGCAGAAGAAAGAGGAAAAGCTTCAGCGCAAGAAAGCTACAGCTGAAGAAGAAGCCGCCGCACTGAACCCGGAAACAGACGGTGAAGTGGCCGCAGAAAGTGATGTTGAAGCACCGAAAGATCAGGCGCCCGACGCCTGAGACCCTCAGGGCCCGATGATCTGATCAGGCCCACCGGATCTGTGTCCAGGGTCAGCAGTCACGCTGCTGACCCTCACAGTCCCCTCTGAAAAATCCATCCCGAAACAACTGCACATTCCCTTGTGGGAGCGGGCTTGCTCGCGAAAGCGGTCTGTCAGTCACATTGATATTGGATGTGCCGCCGCTTTCGCGAGCAAGCCCGCTCCCACAATTTGATCATTGTCAGTTCAATGGCATCACGGTGACGCGGACTTCAGGGTCATGATTACCGCCCCCCAGAATCACCCCTCGCAATGGCGAAACATCGGAAAAGTCCCGGCCCCAGGCCAGGGTGATGTGCTCCAGTGCCGGCTGCACATTGTTGGTCGGATCGAAATCGACCCAGCCCAGCGCCGGGCAGTACACCGACACCCAGGCATGGGAGGCGTCGGCGCCGATCAGGCGCGGCTGCCCCGGTGGTGGCTGCGTCAGCAAGTAGCCGCTGATATAACGCGCCGCCAATCCACGAGAGCGCACACACGCCAGCATCAAGTGCGCAAAGTCCTGACACACGCCGCGCCGCCGCTCCAGCACTTCCACCAGCGGCGTCGCCACTTGCGTGGCTTCGGCATCGAAGGTGAATTCGCTGAAAATCTTTTCCATCAACGCCTGAACGCCCAGCAGCAACGGACGACCCGCCGGAAAGCAGCTTTCGGAGAATTCGACAAAGTTGCGTTTCAAGTGCACGTAAGGCGATTCGAAGCGGTAACGGCAAGCTTCCAGGATCTCGGCGGACAGCGGCTGACTGCTGTAGGTCAGCGCGTGGCGGGTGTCTTCCCAGGCCGGCGACTGATTGAAATCCAGCGCGGGCCGCGCCAGCACCTCGATTGTGAGGCTGGCGTTGACCAGCAACTCATCGTGCGGACGCTCGAAAGCCAGCCGCGTCAGCGGGTTGCCGAACACATCCAGTTCATCCCGGCGCGCGGTCGGGTCCGGGCTGATCTGCAATTGCGCAGCGGTGCAACGCTGCCAGCTGCAAGGCCGAGGCCACAGGTGTGCAAGCTGTTGGGCCAGTGAAACCGGGCTGTCGTAGTGATAGTGAGTGTCGTGAAGAATCTGGTAACGGGCGTTCATCAGACGGACACCGTGCGCTGGCTGACATCATCCACATGGGCGAAATGACGCAGGGCCAGACGATCCGACACTTGTCCGCTGGCGTCGGCGATCTCTTGCAGCAGATCGGCCAGACCGTCGATGGCGGCACGCACGCTGGTGTCGCCGAACAACGAATTCTCCAGGCAGCCCAGATCAAATTGCGCCAGCCGCTCGACCAAGCGCGGCAGTCCGGCTTCGCGCGGCGCGCCGAAGTCGTCGTTGAGGCGTTTCAGGGTGCGGGTCACCAGTTTCAATTGGAACAGCACCGCGTGCGGGTTCTGCTCATCAAGCAACAGCAAATCCAGCACCGGAATCAATTGCGCCACCGCCAGGTAGCGCGAACGGTAGGTGATGCTGCTGTTGCCCAGTTCCAGCAGCCATTCCAGCCCGGCCTGATCAAACGCGCCGGCACCGCGCAGAAACGCCGCCAGACTGCTGCTGAGAAATTGCAGGCGCTCGATCCGCCGACCGATCATCAAGAAGCGCCAGCCTTCGTCCCGGGTCATGTCGTCCAGAGCGAAACCCGACAGCGCCGCCAGGGACATCACCAGGCGGTTGAGGAAATCCAGCAGCTCGCCGAAGTCCGGCTCTTCGGTCTCCAGCTCAATCGCTTCACGCTGCAACTCCACCAGTGCCTGCCAGTTTTCTCGCGACAGCTTGCCGCGCACCTGCGAGGCCGCCCACTGCAAACGTTGCAGGTTGGAGCGCAGGCTGAACGACCAGTCGTCGCCGAGCAATGCCGCCAACAGGCGTTCCGGCAATTCGCCCTCATCGGGCAGCAACATCAACCGCTCGCCAAGGTCGACCGCTGCTTGCAGGGCTTGCGGATCATCGCCATCGACATAACGCGCGAGCATGATCCGCAGCAGCCGTGCGCTGTCGTCGCAACGCTCGCAGTAACGGCCGAACCAGAACAGATTCTCCACCACCCGCGATGGCAGGTACGGGTCGCGCCGGACCAGATCGTGGACGCCGATCGTACGCTGGGTTTTCCATTGCTCGCCGCTGGGCGCGCGTTCACCGAGCACCCACGTGTCCTTGCTCGCGCCACCACGTTGCATCGACACCACTTCGGCATCAGCTTCGGCGGCGACCCGGGTCAGGGCACCGGGCAACACCCGATAACCGTCGCGACTGGCCACCGCGTACACACGCATGCCGATGGCGCGCGGCTGGAGTTGGCCGTCTTCAGCCTGCCAGATCGGCGCCTGGGACAGCTGCGCCAGTTCTTGCGCCACATAGGCGTAAGGCCGCGCCTGCATGCGCCGGGCCAGCGCCTGCCGCTGTTGTTCACTCAAGTCCCGGCCGAACACCGGTGCGAAGCTTTGCGACGGGAACGCCGGTTTGATGAGCAATTCCGGCAATTTCTCCAACGCCTGCGCCAGCACCGGCGCCTCGCCGCACCACCAGGTGGCGATGGAGGGCAGGATCAATTCTTCACCAAACAGAAACTGGTTGATCCTCGGCAAAAAGCCGAGCAACCCCGGCGATTCCAGCACGCCGCTGCCGAGTGCATTGGCCACCAGCACCCGGCCCTGACGCACGGCTTCGAGCAGGCCCGGCACCCCCAGCGCAGAGTCGGTACGCAGCTCCAGCGGATCGCAGAAGTCATCGTCGAGCCGACGCATGATCGCGTGCACCCGGCGCAAGCCGCTGAGGGTTTTCAGGTACACCGTGGCATCGCGAACGGTCAGGTCGCCGCCCTCCACCAGCGGATAACCGAGCTGGCGCGCCAGATACAGATGCTCGAAATAGCTTTCGTTGAATCGCCCCGGCGTCAGCAACACGATCAGCGGCGCTTCGTCATCGCACGGCGCCTGACGCGCCAGGGTTTCTTGAAGCGTGCGGAAAAACCCGGCCATGTGTTGCACTTTCAAATCGCGGTACAACTCGGGGAACGCGCGGGACACGATGGTGCGGTTTTCCAGCGCATAACCGGCACCGGATGGCGCCTGAGTCCGGTCCGCCGTCACCCACCAGCGACCGTCGGGCGTGCGCGCCAGGTCCACCGCGTACAGGTGCAGAAAGGCACCGTCTGGCGGCGAAATGCCCTGGCACGGCCAAAGGAAGTTGTTGTGGCCAAACACCAGTTCCGCCGGCAGCAGCCCTTCGGCAATCAGGCGTTGCGGGCCATACAAGTCCGCCAGAACGGCATTGAGCAAACGTGCGCGCTGGGCAATCCCGGCCGATAACTGCGCCCACTCATCGGCGGCAATCACATGCGGCAGCAGGTCCAGCTCCCACGGCCGATCAGCGCCCTTGGGGTCGGCGTAGACGTTGTAGGTCACGCCGTTTTCCTGGATCTGCCGGGACAGCAGCGCCTGACGCTGCACCAATTGCGTTGGCGTGCTGCGTTGCAATTGGTCGAACAACCGGCGCCAGTGCGGGCGCACGGCGCCGCTGTCGTCGAGCAGTTCGTGATAAGTGCCCGCCGTCAGCGGGTAGCGGTCAAGCAGGTCAGGCATGGAAAGCTCGGCAGACAGCAAAGAACGGTCAGACTAACGCAGGCTCATGACGCCCGGATATACGAAAAATCCGAGCGTCGTGTAAGGCTTAGAAACGTCGCAAATCGAGTGTCATCGGCAGCTCGTCGTTAATGTCCAGTATCGGTATCGGAAGTTTCCCCGGGCTGTGTCCGATGCGGAAGAAACGCGCCATACGCCGGCTCTCGGCCTCATTGGCATTCACTGGCAAGCTGTCGTAGTTGCGCCCGCCCGGATGGGCGACGTGGTACTGACAACCGCCCAGCGAGCGCTGCATCCAGGTGTCGAGCAGGTCGAACACCAACGGCGCATGGACCGGGATCGTCGGTTGCAAGCAGTTGGCGGGTTGCCAGGCGCGGAAACGCACGCCGGCGACAAACTCGCCGACCCGGCCGGTCGGTTGCAACGGCACCGGCACGCCATTGCACGTCAGCAAATAACGCTGCGGCGGCAGGCCGGTGACCTTGACCTGCAAACGTTCCAGTGACGAATCCACGTAACGCACCGTGCCGCCCACCGCACCTTCTTCGCCCAGCACATGCCAAGGCTCCAGCGCCTGACGCACTTCCAGCTCAATACCGCTGACTGCGTAATCCCCCACCTTGGGGAAACGAAACTCCAGGTGCGCCGCGAACCACTCGGCGCGCACCGGGTAACCGGCGGCGTTGAGGTCGACGATAACATCGGCGAAATCCTGCTCGATAAAATGCGGCAACAGGAACCGGTCATGCAGTTCGGTGCCCCAGCGCGCCAGTTTCGGCGGCGCATAAGGTTCGCGCCAGAACCGTGCGACCAGTGCTCGCAGCAGCAACTGCTGGGCCAGGCTCATGCGCGCATGCGGTGGCATTTCAAAAGCACGCAGTTCCAGCAACCCCAGACGCCCGGTCGCGCCGTCCGGCGAATAGAGTTTGTCGATGCAGAATTCAGCGCGGTGGGTGTTGCCGGTGACGTCGATCAGCAGGTTGCGCAGTAGCCGATCCACCAACCACGGCGCGCACTCCTCGCCCGGTTCGGGCATTTGCGCAAAAGCGATTTCCAGTTCGTACAACGCATCGTTGCGTGCCTCGTCGACACGCGGCGCCTGGGACGTCGGGCCAATGAACAACCCGGAAAACAGGTACGACAGCGACGGGTGGTTGTGCCAATAACTGATCAGGCTGCGCAGCAGATCGGGGCGTCGCAGAAACGGCGAATCCGCTGGTGTCGCGCCGCCCAGGACGAAGTGGTTACCGCCGCCGGTGCCGGTGTGGCGGCCGTCGATCATGAATTTTTCAGTGGTCAGTCGGGTTTGCCGTGCCTCTTCGTAGAGAAACTCAGTGCGTTCGACCAACTCGTCCCACGTCGCGGACGGTTGCACGTTGACCTCGATCACGCCGGGGTCCGGGGTGATCCGGAAGTTGTTCAGGCGCGGATCGCTCGGCGGTTCGTAGCCCTCCAGCAACACCGGGCAATGCAGCTCCTGAGCCGTGGCCTCGATGGCGGTGACCAGTTCCAGATAATCTTCGACCCGCTCCAGCGGTGGCATGAACAGGTACAACCGCCCTTCTCGCGCCTCGGCGCAAAACGCGGTGCGCGTCAGCCAGTCGGCGGATTCGTCGACTTTCGGTTCGCGCTCAATCGCCTCGGCCGGCGTGCCGGGACTGTTCAACGCGATGGTGTCAGGCAGTATCGGGAAGTCCTGATTCGGATCGTTGGGATGAATGAACGGATACTCCGCCGCCTTCACCCAAGGCTGCGAACCCAGCGGCAGGCGATAGCCGAGCGGCGAATCCCCCGGCACCAGTCGGCAATGCTCTTCACGCAGATACCAGCGACCGCTCTGCCACTGATCCCCCTTGGCGGTGCGCGCCAGTGGCAGCACCTGGCCGATGACTTTATCCAGCCCTTGGCTGAAGACTTTACGCAGGCGCGCACGCTCCAGCGGTTCGTCCAGGCGTGAATCTTCGGCGCTGACGTTCTGCGGCAACGTGCCTTCGCGCCAGAGGTAATAGAAATTGTCTTCGTAGGCCGGGAACACAAAGCGTGTCGGAATTTTCAGGCGCTCGGCGACACTCGCCAGAAAACGCCCGGCCAGCTCGCCATCGGCACCGTAGTCTTCCTGCTCATCGGCGATCAACGCGCTGTTGTGCCAGATCGGCACGCCATCGCGGCGCCAGTAGCAATTGAGCGACCAGCGCGGCAGTTGCTCACCGGGGTACCACTTGCCCTGGCCAAAATGCACCAGGCCTTTGGGCGCGTAGTGTTTGCGCAGGCGCTGGAACAGTTCGGCGGACAGCCGGCGCTTGTCCGGACCGAGCGCGGCGGTGTTCCATTCTTCACCGTCCGGGTCGTCGATGGAGACGAACGTCGGCTCGCCGCCCATGGTCAGGCGCACGTCGTCTTCCAGCAAATCGGCATCGATCTGCCGACCCAGCGCCTGAATCGCCAGCCACTGGTCTTCGGTGTAGGGCTTGGTGACGCGCGGCGCCTCCCAGATCCGCTCCACCGACATCTCGTGGGTGAATTCGCACTCGCACGGTTCCACCAGGCCGCTGATCGGTGCCGCAGAGCCCGGATCGGGGCTGCACGCCAACGGAATGTGTCCTTCACCGGCAAACAGCCCTGAGGTCGCGTCCAGGCCGATCCACCCGGCACCGGGCAAATAGACCTCGCACCAGGCGTGCAAGTCGGTGAAGTCGATGTCAGTGCCGGAGGGACCGTCGAGGCTTTTGACGTCGGCGGTGAGCTGAATCAGGTAGCCGGAGACAAACCGCGCCGCCAGTCCGAGGTTGCGCAGCAATTGCACCAGCAGCCACGCCGAGTCGCGGCAGGAGCCGGAGGCATGTTCGAGGGTGTGTTCGGGCGTCTGCACGCCCGGCTCCATGCGGATCAGGTAGCCGATGTCCTCGCTCAGGCGCTGGTTGAGCGCCACCAGGAAATCCACGCTCGGCAACGGCGTGCGGTCGATGCCGTGCAGATAGGCCTGGAATTTCGGGGTCAGGGGCAAGGTTTCAAGATAGGGCGCCAGTTCCTTGCGCTCGTCAGCGGCGTAGGTGAACGGGATTTTTTCCGCGTAGGGCTCAAGGAAAAAGTCGAACGGATTGAAAACCGCCATCTCCGCCAGCAGATCGACTTCGATCCGCAGCTCATCGGTTTTTTCCGGGAACACCAACCGCGCCAGGTAGTTACCCTGCGGGTCCTGCTGCCAGTTGATGAAGTGCTGCTCGGGCGAGACTTTCAGCGCATAGGACAAAATCCGCGTGCGACTGTGAGCGGCCGGGCGCAGACGAACGATCTGTGGCCCCAACTCGACAGCGCGGTCGTAGCGGTAATGCGTGACGTGGTGCAATGCGACATGTATCGACACGGCGTGCCTCCTGCGAGCCTTGAGCGTATTCGAAAGCGCGCAAGACTTATGCCATCCAACGGCGCTGGCGCTTTCTTCGGTTGCTTGACGCAGTACAGCACCAAAACCGGGCGGCGAGGGAAATTGGTTTGGGCAGTTGCACGCAAATGTGGCGATCGAGGTCGCGGTCATCGGAATTTGCTGCGACTGGACGGGCCTCTTCGCGAGCAAGCCCGCTCCCACAAGGAAGCGCATTCCTGTGTGGGAGTGGGCCGCTTCGCGAGCGAGCACGCTTCCACAGGGGATCTGTGGTGGATGCATGATTTGTGAACAACAGCGATCAAATGTGGGAGCAACTGTCTTAACCCTGCCATTCGTCATCGCCATTCGGTGCCGTCGCGCAGCATGGCATTCAGCCGGATCAACAGTATCCGCATGCAGGCGATCAGCGCGACTTTCGCGCTCTTGCCTCGCTCC